>MVQQ01000095.1 GCA_002067555.1 Syntrophorhabdus sp. PtaB.Bin184 | reverse complement strand
CCGCCTTCCATAACCTTCACGTTCTTCCAGCCCCGCGCCTCCAGGAGGCGGGCCGCCTCGTAGCCGCGCAGGGATATCTTGCAGTAGCAGACGATCTCGGCGTCCCTGTCCTGTGGTATCTCGTCGAGACGTTTTCTCAGCATCCCGATCGGTATCAAGGTCTCACCTATGCCGAGCCGCATCTGTTCGTACTCATCAGGGCCCCGTGTGTCGAGGAAGAAGACCTTTTCTTTCCTGTCGATCTTTTCCTTTACCTCGGCACATGATATCCCCTTCATGAAGCCCCGGAGTTTGTTCTGAACGATGTGCGCCGAGGCTATCCCGTGGTCTATGGCGAGGGAGAAAGGCGGCGCGTAGGGGAGGTCGGCGTTGACCATGTCTTCCACCGTCAGCCCGCCCTTGACCGCCATCGCCCACTGGGCGATCTGTTTGCTCACGTCACCCAGGCCGACGCACTGCGCGCCGAGGATCCTGCCCGTGGGCTTGTCGACAACGACCTTTGTGACGAGTATCTTTCCCTCCATGAAACCCGGCTTGTCGGGGCTTGCGTTGATGGCGGTCTCGATCTCGTTGAAACCCGATTCCCGGGCCGCCCTTTCGGACAGACCGGTTGAGCCCGCCGTGTAATCGAAGACCTTGCAGATACCGGTCTGGATCGTCCCCGGGAAGATCGCGTGGTTGCCCAGTATCGCGTTCTCGCCCGCCACCCGTCCCTGCAGGTTTGCAAGGTCGCCGTAAGGGGCCAGGACCTTCTTGCCGGTGATGAGGTTGTCCACTTCGACGCAGTCTCCAACGGCATAGATATCGGGATCCGACGTCCGCATGTGTTTGTCGACGGTGATACCTCCTGTCTGTCCGATCTCAATGCCCGCTTCTTTCGCAAGCTTTGCGTTGGGTCTCACTCCTATGGCCACGACGGCGAGCTCGCAGGGAAGCTCCGTCCCGTTGCTGAGCTTGACGGCCGTGAGCTTGCCGTCCTCGCCCAGGAAGGCTGCGAGGCCGTTCCGGGTTATCACGTTGGCGTTCTTGCTTTTCACGTGGTTCTCGACGAGCTTTGCCATTTCCCAGTCAAGGAAGGTAAGGAGCTGGGGCAGGAGTTCCACCACGGTGATCTCTATTCCGGCAAGCTCGAGGGCCTCGCTTGTTTCAATGCCGATCAGACCCCCGCCGATAATGACGGCCTTCTTGATCTTCCCTTCGTCCCGGACCTTTCTGAGGTAGTCGGCATCACGCATCGATTGCAGGGTGGTTATACCCGAAAGCTCTGTGCCGGGGACGGGGGGAAGCCTGGGGATCGAACCTGTTGCGATGACGAGTTTGTCATATTCGATCGCTGTCACCTCATCTGACCTGAGGTCCCGTAATGTTACGGTTCTGGCCTTTCGGTCGATGCCGAGGGCCTCGGTCTCGGTCTTCGCGACTATGCCCTTGGCGTTGATGTAGAACCTAGGGTCCCGGGGGACGCCCGTGGGCGTGCTGAGCAGCATATTCCTGTCATCGAAGAAGCCGCCCACATAATAAGGATATCCACAGGAGGCCATCGAGAGATCGGGGTCTTTCTGTATGATCGTGATCTCCGCCTCCTCATCCATTCTGCGTGCCCTCGCCGCAGCCTTGGGACCGGCAGCCGATCCGCCGATCACCACAATCCGTTTTGCCTTACCCATGATATCCTCCTTATTGTGACCGGGGCAGCGATGCGGAGGCTGTGACCCGGAAGATCAAGGTTCCGTGGGTTTCCTTCCGGCCACGGTTCCGTAAGCGTTTATAATATATGTTCATAATTGGAAAATCAAGCAAGACGGACAGGGGACCCCGTTTCAACCAGGCGGTGACGGCATCGGCCATGCCCTTCGGAATCAGGACGCTGATTCTTCGTCCCTCTTCCACAGGACGAGCACGAGCCATACCATGAAGATTCTCACCGGCAGGTCAATCTCGGCCGGCAGGTCGATGACCGCTTTTCTCGTGAAGGCGTGTTCGGGCCTGACGGTTCCCAGTTCCCGACCATTCTCGCTCAGGATGAACATGCGTTCCACCGGTGATGCCGCCCTCAGTCCGTATTCCTTGCCATTGTTTGTGACGGTGAAGGACCGGAACAGGGAACTCGGTTTTTCGGCACGGGCCAGTTCGACCCCGTTTTCTTCGAGGATGAAGGCCCCGCCAAAGAAGCCCTCACGGAAGAGCCTGTAGATCCTTCCGCCAAGCTTGAGCTCTCCCGTTTCGCGCATCCATCCGATGTCAATCGCGGCGATGGGCTCGTCATCATCATCGAAGATCGTGAATTTCCAGGAAAACCACCCTTTCGGTTCGGCTCGGAGCATCTGGCTGACACCTCTTCAAGAGAATCCATCGGCGGTCCCGCCCGGCGGTCCGGTCGGACGCGGACGGTTTCTATACCTTTATATAGTATGCCCGGGGATGGAAAAGCAAGGAGAGACACGAGGAGCAACATGACGTGCAGGAGGGGAGATCGTGGATGGATGTTTTGTAGCTATGGTGCTATAGTTACTTGGTTCCTTCGGAGCTGATATTCCGGGAGGAGCAATGAGGTGAGGTATCGTATACCTGAACCCTGATCTGCGCAGGGCCTTGAGGTTAAAAAGGCTGTCGTGCCATGAAAGACTGACGTGACAGGAAGGATACCGTGCACGGCAGGGCCGCGAAACGGCAGAGATAGAGGACAGGACCATGGAACGGGAACGGGCGGTTGCCGAAGCAGTACGGATAATGGAGTCATTTGCAGAACTTACAGGACTTGCCCCGGGAGGAGGATCCCCGAAGCGGTACCTGTGGACGGACGCGTATGGGGTCTGCAACTTTCTCGGGCTCTACCGGGAGACCCGGGATGCTGCATACAGGGACCAGGCGCTGCGGCTGGTGGACGAGGTGCACCACGTGCTCGGCAGGCACCGCAAGGGCGATGAGAGGCAGGGATGGATCAGCGGGCTCGATATAAAGGGGGGTGAGGACCACCCGACGGCGGGGGGTCTGAGGATCGGCAAGAAACTCGGTGAACGCGGTCCCGATGAACCCCTCGACGAGAACAGGGAGTGGGACAGGGATGGGCAGTACTTCCACTACCTCACGAAGTGGATGCACGCGCTCAACCTGGTCACCCGCGCCACCGGCGAATTCACGTACAACCGGTGGGCCGTGGAACTCGCGAAGGCGGCGCACCGCGGATTCGTCTACACCGTTCCCGGAACGCAGACAAGGCAGATGTTCTGGAAGATGAGCACCGACCTTTCCTACCCCCTTGTCGCTTCCATGGGGCACCACGACCCGCTCGACGGCCTCATCACGTTTATCCAGCTCGAGGCGACAGGGATGGCGGACCCTGACAGGAGGGAACACCTCAGCCTCGCTGCAGAGATCGATGACCTTGCCGGTATCTGTGAGGGGAAAGACTGGGGGACAGATGACCTTCTCGGTCTCGGGGGCCTGCTCACCGACGCATTCCGGGTGGCGCAACTTTTCGTGAAGGGCGACATCGAGGGTTCCGATACACTGAGGGTGATCCTCGACGCCTCCCTGCCCGGCCTCAGGTATCCCGGCAGGGAGAACTTTCTCCACGTGCCCGCGCGGTTCCGTCTTGCCTTTCGGGAATTGGGGTTGTCGATCGGGTTTAACGCTCTCGAAAGACTGGAATCGCTCATCGGAGAGAACCGGGAGGCCTTCGCGGCGGACCGGGACATCGCCATCCTCATGAAGACCCTCCGGAAGTACCTGCCTCTGGGAGAAAAGATCGAGGCCTTCTGGCTCGACCCGGTCAATCAGAAGACCGACGCGTGGAAGGAACACCGCGACATAAACATGGTCATGCTGGCAACAAGCCTCGCCCCCGACGGATTCCTAACTCTCTAGCACGGTTCAAGTGGCTCAAGCGGCTGCCGGGTCATTTCGCCAGGATCCACCGTATCGCGCCGAGTATGGCCAGGTGGCCGGGATAGAAGGCGTAGAAGAAGACCTTCATCTTCGGTCCCAGTTTCCCGTTGTAGAGGGCGATAATGGGAACGGCGAGGGCGGCCAGGGGCTCCATGAGCGAGACCCGGGCGTGGGGTAGGATCCAGGCCAGGGTGGGCATGAAATTGGGGTCGTCAAAGTAGCGCCAGATGATCCCTCTCAGGGTGCAGAGCACGGCGGTGATGAGGACCCAGAGGAACATCTTCCTGTGATCTCCCATGAAGCAGTGCATGACGAAGATCATGAGGGCCCCCGGAAGGCCGTAGGAGGCCTTCACGAACTCCAGCGATATGCCGGCGAAAAGAACGGGCACGAAACTCTTTTTCTTCTCGTAGGCATATATCGCGTAAAGCCCGGCGGCAAGGGTGAAGAAGACATTGAAATGGACCACGGGATAGCGGAAGGCGAACATGTAGAAAGGCTGGGAGACGAGGGAAAGGAGAAAGAGGCGTCCGAGATAGGACGTCTTGTCCTTCGAGTGGCTGTAGCCCTCGGCGATGAGATAGGCGAACATGGGGTAGGCCAGCCTGCCGATGGCCCGCATCACCGGTTCGTGGGGAAAGAAGATGGAACCGAGATGGTCGACCACCATGAGGGCGCATGCCAGAAGCTTCAGTGTCGCTGAGGTCATATCCTGTATCTCCTTGATGGCGAAGCAAGTGTCACAAAGATGTTTCGGAAGCTTGCCCGCCGGACCCGTCCGTTCACTTGTACCACATCTGACCTGATGGGGAAACTCTTTTCCCTTTCCGTGGCAGATAATGGCGGCAATCGGGAGGGCGATGTGGTAACATGGGCGTGCAACGACATGGCATTCACCGTTACGACAAGCCGTCCGTTCCGTGCCCGGTGCTCCATTACGCTGATAGTGTTTCTTCTCCTGTTCCCCTCTTTTGCGGTTGAGGCGCCGGCAGGGACCTTTGAAGAGGAGGTCTCCGCTCCCCTGACGCCGTCATTTTCCGTCGGGGCGAAGATCAGGTATCTTTTCAAGAGCTATACCTCCTACGAGTTCGGCGACCCCTATTTCCCCTACCAGGAGCAACTTAGCAGGCTGGAATTTCCCCTTGACACCTGGTGGGCCGGGCTCGACATGAGATTGAGGTTCCGCCGCTTTTCCGTCGGGTTGGAGGCCCTCACCAGCGTTAAGCAAAACGCGCACGGCGAGGCCGAGGACTCCGACTGGGAGAGTGGTCCTGACGACAAGACCACCTACAGCACATCGCAGATGCGTGTCGCTCCCAGCTACATGGTGCGTTTCGACGCGGACCTCGAGGTCTCCGACTGGCTCGGTCTGCCCGGGTGGCTGAAAATAAGGCCCCTCGGAGGGATACGTTATCAGAGATTCAACCTTGTCAACCACGACGGTATACAGTACGACCTGACCGGAGCGTCGGGAAACACCCTCCTTCCCGGGGAAGGCATCCGTTTCAAACAGACGTACTGGCACTATTTCGTTGGCCTGCGCTCCACCATCGACCTTTCCCGGCCGACGGGCATACCTTCCCTCACTCTCAACCTGCAGGCCGACTGGGCCTACGTGGAAGGCATGAACGAGGACAATCACCTGCAGAGGGCAGGCAGGCGGTTCACGTACGAGGACACGTACGGCGAAGCCTGGCATTTCTCGATGGGGTTGAAAAAGGAATTGGGGAAGGGGTTTTCGATGGGCCTCGATGGTGACTACCTGACGCTATCCACCACGGGCAACCATCGCCTCCTGAACCGGACCTTCGGCATGGATATGAGCTTCTCGAACGGGGTCAGGGTGTGGTCGGATCAGCTGAGCCTGTCGCTCACCCTGGAGTACCGTTTCTGATCGGAGATCTCGTGAGGACGGTTGTCCAGGGGATGCGCCGCGTTGCCAAAGGGAATGCAACGATGGACCAGCCGCGCGGCGCATGCCTGGATTGTGAGTTCCTACCCCCACTACCCTGCTACTTGGCCTTCGCAGGGCTCCCCTTCTTCTTTGCGATCGATTTCCTGTACTGGCTGCCGTATTTTTCGATCAGCCTGTCCACCGTTCCGTTATTGATGAGTTCGTCGAGCTTCTTGTTGATCTGGGGAAGGTACTTCACATAGGGAGACTTTTTGGAGATCCCTATGTACCAGTTCTCCACACAGACCTCCTTGGAAAGGAGCTCCACCTTGTTCGTCATTCCCAGTTTGTCCGCCTCGAAGAGGCCGGAATACATGGCGTAGATAAAGTAGTCCGCGCGTCCCTTCAGAAGTCTCGAGAAGCTCTCTTCCACCGTCGCCGAGCGGGTGACGGTAAGCTTCTCGGCGAGGAACCGGTCGAAGGCCTGACCGAAGCTGTCACCGACGGTCGTCACGCCCTTCTTCCCGACGAGGTCGTCCCACTTCGAATAGGGGAACCCCTTGCCTTTGGCCACGAACGCCACCACGGGGTCCTTCGCGTAGGGATTGGAGTACTCGAAGAAGGCCTTCCTGTCCTCCGTCATGTACAGGCCCACGAGCACGTCCACCCTGCCTTCCTTCGCCTCCTGCTGGACCTTGTTCCAGTCCCCGCTGTAAGGCGTCTTCACCGTGACGTTGAGGTCCTTGAAGAGGAGCTTCACGAGTTCGGGTCCGGCGCCGATGATGTTGTTGCCCTCTTTCCACATGATGGGTGCATACTCGGGATGCCCTGAGGCTACGAGTGTGTCCGATGCAAGGGCAAAGCCCGGGAGTGCAAGACACATCACCGCGGCCGCAAGGATAAGATAACGTTTCATGCAATACCCCTTTTCCAGAAGAATGTGATCTGTTGAAAGTGGAAAAATACTACCATAATCTCATCTTTGTTAAAAACAAATTTGCCGATATATTTCATTTTGCGGTATTACGGTATACCATCGGTCCACCCGGGAAAGGAAGGGGGATGCCCGGGAGATGTGTTACGGGGGGCTGTCGAGAACGTTCCGCACGATCCGGATGAATTCATTCCTGTCCGCCGGTTTCGTGAAGAAATCCCTTATGCCCGCCTGCCTCATCCTTTCCATAGAGACGGGTTCGTTGAGACCGGAGCACATGATGATGCGGATGTCCGGGTCGATGGCGAACAGTGCCTTCGCCAGATCCAATCCGGTCATATCAGGCATGATATGGTCGATGACGACAAGATCGAAGGAGCCGGGGTTGGCACGAAAAAGCTCCATCGCCTCGGCGCTGCTCGTGGCGCCCGTGGCCCGATAGCCGAAGCGCCGAAGCCTCTGTGTGTTCATCTCGACGATGAATTCCTCGTCATCGACGACAAGGATCGATTCCTGTCCTTCCAGTGCCGCCTCAATCCTCTGGATCTCGTCGGCCTCGCCCGTCTGGACCTGGGGGATATAGACGCTGAAGGATGAGCCGCCCCCGGGCCTGCTCGACGCCGTGATCACGCCGTCGTGGTTTTTCACGATACCGTGGACGACGGCAAGGCCGAGGCCCGTTCCCTCCCCGGGGGGTTTCGTGGTGAAGAAGGGCTCGAAGATCCGTTCCAGGGTGGCCGGCTCCATGCCGCGACCATTGTCACTGACCGTCAGCCTCACGTAGCAGCCAGGCGGCAGGTCCTGGTGGAGCGCTTCTTCCACGGAGGAGACGACCTCCTCCGCGATCGATATCTCGATGATCCCACCCCTTTCGCTCATTGCCTGGGCTGCGTTGGAGCAAAGGTTTATCACTACCTGGTGTATCTGGGTCGGGTCGGCGGATATGAGGTCGGATCGTGCGGTGTTCCTTCTCCTTATCCCTATGGTTGCTGGAAGGGTGGCCCTCACGAGGGTGACGACCTCGTCGACGATCTGGTCCAGGGAGACGACCTTTTTCTCCTGTTCGCTCCTGCGGCTGAAGGCGAGGATCTGTCTGACGAGGTCGCGGCCCCGATGTGCCCCTTTCAGGACATAGCCGAGCCTGCGGTGAGCCGGAGTGTCCTCGGGAATGTCGTCGAGAACCATTTCGGTGAAGCCTATTATGCCGGCAATGATGTTGTTGAAATCGTGGGAAATACCCCCGGCGAGGGTGCCGATGGCCTCCATCTTGTGCGTTTCCCTGACGTGTCTTTCTAGCCTGTTCTTTTCCGTAATGTCCCGTGCCGTTGCCACCACGCCGATGACCTTTCCATTCTCATCCCGGTACAGGGATGCATTGTACAGCACCGATGTGCTGCGGCCGGACATGTGCCGTATCTCCAGCGGGTAGTCGCGGAGGAAACCTTTTTCCAGGACAAGCCGGTAACCCGCGCGCGCCCTTTCGGGCTGCGTGAAACAATCCGCGTGGTCCGTCCCGATGAGGTCCGTTCTCGAATATCCCGTTATCAGCTCCGTTGCCGAATTAACGTCACTGACCCTTCCTTCGAGGTCGATGGTGACGAGGGGATCGAGACTGGCCTCGATGAGGCTCCTGTTGTAAACGCTCGCCAGGCGGAGGGCCTCTTCGGTCCGCCTGCGGGTGGTGATGTCCGTGTTGATCTCCAGGATCTCGGGAGGCCTGTTTGCTCGTCCCCGTCGCATCGCCCAGCGGCTTAAGACAACTATCTGCCGCCCGTCTTTTGTCGTTTGAGTCAACTCGCCCTCCCATCGGCCGCTGCTCTCGACGATGGAGAGTATGTTCTCGACAGGGCTGGGGAACCTGGTGTTGAGGACCGCGTGATGGTCCTTGCCGGCCAGATCCTTGCGGGTGAAGCCGTATGTCTGGACCGCCCCCGTGTTCCAGAAGACCATTTGCCCTGTTGTGTCGGTGACGATGATGGCATCATGCGCGAGATCGAGGAGCTCCGCCTGTCGCCTTATTTCGGCGGTTCTTTCCTGGACGCGGAGTTCCA
>MVQQ01000094.1 GCA_002067555.1 Syntrophorhabdus sp. PtaB.Bin184 | reverse complement strand
GCTCTTTCACTTGTGGCATCTCTTCGTGGTGTCCTTTATGAGGGCCTTCTTGATGCCGTGCCAGAACGAGGCCTCTCTCTCGAGTGTCCTTTTTTCCGTCTCCTTCTTCATGTGCTTCTCACCTCCTTTTCCTCGTCGGATAAGAATCGTGAATCACATGCATGGAATTAATTATAGCAGGCTATAAGCAAAGGTCAACCCACCCACCCCCGATCCCCGGGCAGGTCGCCGGTCGCCAAAGAAAGACAGTGGAGGGGGATCGGTTGTCAACATGATTGTTGACCCGGCAGAGGATCTTTTTAGCCTTTGAACCTGAGACTTGCGACCTGAGACTTGAGACGGTTCTTTTACAGTCCCTTCACCCCTTCGGCAAGTGCCTGAAGGCCGTTGCGGTCGACTATGGTGATGCGTCGCCCCTGCATTGCGATGAGTCCCTGTCCCGCCATTTTCGCCGTGATGCGCGAAAGGGTCTCCGGTATGGTTCCAAGAAGGCTTGCCAGCTGGCCCTTCGATATGCCGAGTGATACCTGCGGCGAGCCTTCCCGTTCGGCGAGGAACAGGAGATACGCGGCGAGCCTCTGGGGAACCTCCTTGAGGGACAGGTCCTCCACGAGGCGGGTGAAATACTTGAGTCTCTGTGACAGGATGGCGAGCATGTTCATTATGATGGAGGGGTCGTCCCGGACAAGCTGCTGAAAGGCCTTTCGCGAAAAGAACATCACCTCGCTCTCCCTGATCGCCTCGGCATAGGCGGGAAAGGTGGTCTCCGAAAAGAGCGCCACCTCCGCAAAGGGCTCGCCGGCCTCGATGATGTGCAGGATCTGTTCCTTCCCTTCCATCGAGAGCTTGTATATCTTCAGCCTTCCCGAAAGGAGGATATAGAAGCCCTCGGCGGGGTCCCCGTCCCTGAAGATGGTTTCGCCTGCCCCGTAGGAACGCCGCGGAAAGGTGCGGGACAGGCTTTCGAGCTGCCTGTCCGAAAGGCCCTCGAAAAGCGGAACCGCCTTCATCGTGTCCGTTCTCTGCATCTTAGCTATTATGATTCGCACATTCGCGGGAAAAAGACAACGATCCCCGGGAAAGGACGCACAAAACGGATGTATTCGCCAGGTAAAATGTGGTATTAGTTACAGACCATGGCAATAAAGAAAACCGGGGCTCAAGGAGCAGGTATGGAAAGACCAAAGGTTTTGGTCCTGCTCGGCAGCGACAGCGACCTCACCATCATCGAGGATGGACTCGCCTTCCTCAAGAAAACAGGTGTCCCTTACATGGTCGATATCTCGTCTGCGCACCGGGATCCCGAGAAGACGGTGACCTATGCCAGGGGGGCCCGCGAGGATGGCATTGAAGTCATCATCGCCGTCGCGGGGATGGCAGCCCACCTGCCCGGCGTCATCGCCTCCCATACGACATTGCCCGTCATCGGTGTTCCTGCAAGCGGCGGCATTCTCAAGGGAAAGGACGCACTCTATTCCATAGTCCAGATGCCCGCGGGCGTCCCCGTCGCTTCCGTCGGGATCGACGCCGGCAGGAACGCGGCGATACTGGCCTGCGAGATACTCTCCATCAAGTACGACTCCGTTGCGAAGGCACTGACAGAACTGAAAAAGGACCTCAAGCGGGAAAACGAGCAGAAATCCCTGAATATTCGGAACAAACTGGGTAATTGACACAATCTCGTCATTGAAAGGTGATCATCCATGTTCAATTCCATAACTGATATTCCGGGCATCAAGGTGGGACATGCCACCGACC
>MVQQ01000093.1 GCA_002067555.1 Syntrophorhabdus sp. PtaB.Bin184 | reverse complement strand
TCTCTCCTGATGGTCCACAACGAAGGCAACATCAGCCTCCTCACCCTACTGGATCTCCACATCGTGGTGGTGGGTGTTGACAAGTTAGTACCCACCCTGGAAGATGCCGCTGTGCTCATACAGGGAAGGGAGCAGCCGGTGATCGAACACCGGTGATCAAGGCAAGAAGAGAGAAACGGCCGATCTGCGACCTGTCCACCCGATGCGTTGTTTCGAACGTCATCATTTTTGCCTCTTCATCCTGTCATCCAGCCAGTCGAGGATGCGCGCGTTCGATATGCGGGAGGCACCCACCTGGCAGTGTTCCTCCGCACCTTCTTCCCTGGTGAAGAGCATGTAATCCCGGGGAGACGTGAGGACGTCGTACAGCATTCGTGACTGGCCCGGCATGTCCCTGTCATCCTCGGAGTCGACGACGAGCATCGCGCAGGTGATCCTGTCCGCCACCCCTTCAAGCGTGTAGGCCCGTGTCATCCTGAACCACTCCGACGGCGTCTTCGCGTGGAAGGTGAACATGCCGTTGCCGACCGCCCATCGGAGGGAAGGGCTTTTTTTCATCCTCTCGTGGACCTCCCTGTCGATGGCCCCGGAGCCCTCCGCCGAGTCGAGCATCTTTTCCAGTTCTGGGGTGAGACGGGCGGTCCTGTGAAAGTCGTAGACGCCGCCGTTCACGATGCAGAAGGGAATCCTCTTCTCGAAGGCCATCGCCCGCGGCACGAAGTACCCCCCGAAGCTGATCCCCATTATCGCGATGCGCCGGGGGTCCGTTTCCTCCTGTCCCAGGGCGAAGTCGACGACGGGTGTTATCACGGTCTCCCAGTTGGGGCGGAAAGGTATCCTCTGCTCGCGGATGACGCGTCCCTGACCCGGCCCCTCGAATAGCAGGCAGTTGTATCCTCTCGCGAGGGCGAAGACGGCCACGGTATAATAGAGCTCCTCCGCGGTTCCGTCGAACCCCGTCTGGATGATGAGAAGCGGCCGCTTCACCTTTTGATCGTCCACGAGACAGCGATACGCGGGAAGGGTTGTGCCCTCGAAGGGAATCTCCACGGGGATTATCGGTGTACGGGAAAACCGCGCCGCCCTGAGAAAACTCTCGCGTCCTTCGCGCCAGGTGGCAAGTATGCGCGGGTCTTCGGGGTTTCCGTGGAGAAAGAACTCAGCCGTCCTGTAATAATTGGCCGCCTTCAGGTATTCCTGATGGGCGCTTATCGTCCTGCCCTCATCGGCGAAACCATCGGCTGCCTTCCTCCGCTCCTGCGCGGTCCGGAGCCACTCGCGGTACCAGCTTTCATCATCTCCTTCCGTGATGCGGTATGCGGTCTTGAGGCATTCACCGATATCGGCGGCCCCGCCGGCCGTCGCGGCTATCGCCCTCAAGGTCTGGAAAGAATACTGCGTGTCCTTGAAGATAAGGTCCATGGCCTCACCTCTCGCAGAAGCAAATATAAACGCCGCAAGGGCAAACGCGAAAAAAACCCGAAGATCTCCGCCCTGTCTCATTATCACACTCCCTGTCGTGTTGTCTCTCCTGTCTATTATGCCCCGATGGAGGACGGGTGGCAAGGGAACAATGACGTTCGGCGCTTCGTCATTGACATTACGTTCTTTCGTGCCCATATTCGATGACGCATCCGCGGCTCCTGGTTGATGGAGGACATATGAACAAACTTGCCGGTGAAAGGTCGGCATATCTCAGGCATGCAGCGCATCAGAGGATCGACTGGCACCCCTGGTCGCAGGAGGCTTTTGACAGGGCGGCGAAGGAAGACAAACCCGTCTTTCTGAGCTCCGGGGCCATCTGGTGTCACTGGTGTCACGTCATGGCGAAGGAGAGCTTCGAAGACAACACTGTGGCGGCGATCCTTAACGAACACTACATCGCCATCAAGCTCGATCGCGACGAGCGGCCGGACGTCGACCGCCGTTACCAGCAGGCGGTGGCCGCCATGGGGCAGGGCGGAGGATGGCCGCTCAGCGTTTTTCTGACCCCTGACAAGAAACCTTTTTTCGGGGGGACCTACTTCCCGCCCGTCGAGCGTTACGGAATGCCCGCCTTCGGGACAGTTCTCCTCGCGATCAGCCGCTACTACCGGGAAAAGAAAGGCGAGATCGAAGAGCAGGGTTCGATGTTCCTTGACGCGATGAAAAGAGAGAGGAAACCGTCGGGGCCTTTCTCGGTCGCACTCGTCGATGACGCGGCGAGGCAGGTGCTTGCCGCATTCGACAGGGTCAACGGAGGCTTCGGAAGCGCCCCGAAATTCGCCATGCCCGGTGCCATTGAATTCCTGCTGGGCAGGTGTTTTTTTTCCGGTGACGAAGACGTGGCCCTGATGCTGAAGAAGACACTTTCGGCCATGGCAAAAGGCGGTTTTCATGACCAGATCGGCGGCGGTTTTCACCGGTATTCGACGGACAGCGGTTGGGCTGTGCCTCATTTCGAGAAGATGGCCGACGACAATGCCTGGCTTCTCAGGAACTACTGCGACGCCTTCAGGCTCTTCGGCGATCCATACCTCGGGGAAACGGCCCGGGGCATCATCGCCTTCGTCAATAAGGAACTTTCGGACCCCCGGGGTGGTTTCTACGCCAGCATGGACGCCGACGTGACGCCTGACGATGAAGGGGGATACTTCACGTGGACCGAGGAGAACCTGAGGCGGACACTCGGCGATGAAGAGTACCGGGTGCTGTCCCTGCATCTTTTCGATGCCCGCAACGCGGTGCACCACGATCCGCGGAAGGTGGTGCTCTCCGTGCGCAGGACCGTCGACGACATCGCGCGCGAAACGGGCCTCACCGTCGTGACGACGGCGGAGATCGTAGAGCGGGGAAAGCAGAAGTTGCTCGCCGAGCGGGAGAAGAGACAAAAACCCTTCATCGATACCGCCCTGTACACCTCTCTCAACGGCATGATGATATCGGCCTACTGCAAAGCCTACAGGACATTCGGCGACAGAACGGTGCTCGACAGTGCGCTTCTGGCACTTGAGAGGATCCGGGAAGTGAACGTGCGGGACGGGGCGCTCTGTCATTCCGAGGGCGTGAACGCCTTTCTCGAGGACTACGCGCACTTCTGCGACGCTCTCATTGCGGTGTACGAGGCGACGGGTGAAAGGAAATATCTCGACGAGGCAGAGGCTTTCATGGGCCGGTGTATTGAACGTTTCTGGGACGGCAGGGGGGCGGGCTTCTTCGACACCGAGGAAGAGGTGGTAGGGGTCCGCCTCAAGGGCATCGAGGACATACCGAGGCCATCGCCGAACGCCGTTGCGATTCTTGTGCTCCTCAAGCTCGCGGCGATATCAGGTGACGACAGGTACCGCGATCACGCGAGGTCGGCCCTCGAGTCCTTCTCGTTCGAGGCGTCCCTCATGGCGATTCATGGGGCCTATTATTTTTACGCGCTCGAGGCCTTCTACCGGATGGTCAAGCTCGAGGTCCACGCCGAGACAGGGTCGGGACTCGCCGAAGCCTCCCTCTTCGCCCATCACCCATACACCTGCGTCACCTGGGGCGACCCCGGCGAAAACGTCATCATCCCCTGTATCGCCACCACCTGCTTCGAACCGGTCACCTCCGCCGAGGCGTTGAAGGAGTTCCTGGAGGCCAGAGAACCCGGCGTCTGAGCATTGTCTTTTTGTTTGTCTTGAAACGGTTCAAACGGTTCAGGCGATTCAAGCGATTCAAGCGGTCTTTTCATTGACTTTCCTCCTCTCCGACGATAGTATGTCGACACCATGAGCGTGGCAAAGCACCTGAAAAAAAAGTTCATTACCGGGCTTCTAGTTCTCATTCCTCTCATCGTCACCGCTTATATCGTTTATCTCGTCGTGTCCTTCATTGAGGGCTTCATCGGGCCTGCCCTGAGGAATATTTTCTTCCAGGTCTTCCAGCGCGAGGTGTATGTGACGGGCATGGCCTGCATCATCTTTGTCGTCATCACGTACCTCACCGGCCTTCTCGTTTCCAACTATTTCGGAAAGACCCTTTTCTCCCGGGGAGAAAGGCTGGTGAAGAGAATTCCCATCGTGAAGAGCATTTACGGCTCCGTCAAGGACATGATGGAGGCCTTCGGGTCGGAGAAGATAAGGTCCTTCAAAGAGGTCGTCCTTATTGAATTCCCTTTTCAGGGGAGATACGCAATAGGGCTCGTCACGAACAGGGTGGAGATCAGGGGGCTAAAGCACTGCGCTGTTTTCGTGCCCACCACGCCGAACCCCACATCGGGGTACATCATCATGGCGAGGGAGGAGGACCTCCTCTTTCTCGACATGGCAACGGATGACGCGCTGAAGTACATTATCTCGCTGGGTACGTCCCGGAGCGGATCCATATGGAACGGGAAAAGATCATAGGTGCCCTGACAGGGGTACGGAAGGTGTTTCTCAAGTCGCTGGCCTTCATCGCCATCTCCGGGATCGTCAGCTTCATCTATTCGAAGCAGATGCTCCACCTTCTCGTGAAGGCAACGGGCATCAAGGTCTATTACCTCACCATTCAGGAGGTTTTTCTCGCCACCGTGCAACTTGCCCTCTATGCCGGCATCTTCTTCGCCCTTCCCGTTATCATATTTCTTGCCTGGCACGAGATGAAGGACCTGTACAAGATCAAGCGTGTCTATGGTTACCTTCTGGTGTTGGCGGCGATAGTCCTTTTCTACGGGGGCAGCTTCTTCTGTCTCAAGATCGTGCTGCCCTCGGGGATCAAGTTTCTTGTCACCGGTTATGAGGGCGAGGCCCTCAAGGCCATGATCTCTGTGGAGCGCTACCTCCTCTTTTCCACGGCAATGGTCTTTGCCTTCGGCACCACGTTCGAGGTGCCTCTTATCCTTCTCGCACTGGGAAAGCTCGGGATCGTCAAGGCGAGGATGCTCGTGCGCACGCGGCGGTACGCCCTGCTGGGCATCGTCGTCGCCTCCGCACTCATCACTCCCACGCCCGACGTGTACAACCTCTCGCTCCTCGCGGGACCGATGTACGTTTTCTACGAGATCGGCATAATCCTTGTAAAGATGGTCGAGAAACAGAAGGCCAGGGATTCCTGAGCCCGTGCGTCGGGTCGCGATCCTGGCCGCCTTGCGGAAAGACACGCGAAATGTTGTGTTGACCATTGCATGACATCTATATAAAATGAAGGACCACAAGGAGGACAGGGAGCACCCGCCGGAAGGAGGCCTCGCGGAGGACCATTCGCGGGTGCGGACTGCTTCGCGGCATGGAAGCGTATATCGCGAAATACGGTTACATAGGCATATTCGTCGGCACCTTCCTTGAAGGAGAGACGACGGTGCTTCTCGGCGGCATCTTTTCCCGGCTGGGATACATGAACATTCTCATGGTCATGTTCTATGCCTTCGCGGGAACCCTGGCGGGAGACTGCACGTTCTTCTCCATAGGAAGGTGTTTCGGAAAAAGCATCGTAGACCGCTTCGATTTCATAAGGAACAAGGTGCCCCTTGCCAACAGGATCATCAAGCACTACGGGAACTTCATCATATTCATCATCCGGTTCCTCGTGGGCATAAGGGCCGTGGTCCTCATCCTCCTCGGGTGCACGAACATGAGGATAGGCAGGTTCCTCCTTTTCAGCATCCTTAACTCCGTCTGCTGGAGCATTCTCGTGGGCCTTGTGGGGTATCTTTTCGGCAGCGTCGTTTTTGTCTTTCTCGATGATATCAAGAAGTATGAAACCATAATCGTGCCGGTGGTCCTCGGCCTCGTTGTCTTATTCATCCTCATATACCGGTATGTCGTGAACAAGAAGGAGAGGGAGACCTATGGAGATCAATGAGAAGATGATGCGCGAGCTCCGGAAGAGGTTCGATGTCGAGATGAACAGGAAGGAGATCGAGATCGTCGATCACTGGAAGAACGAGATAGAGGCCGTCTACAGGAAAAAATACGACAATCTCGCCGCCGTGCAGGTGGAGATGAAACGTGTCATCGAGCGTATGGTGAACAGGGTCTCAATCCTTAAGAAGATGGTGAGGGAGGAGTCGTGATACTGAAGAGAGCGATCATGGGGCGGACCGGAAGAGAGACGCGCCGTTCCGCTGTCCTCGCGGTCATCCTTTTCTGTGTCCTTTTCGTTGCCGCCCCTTTCGCGCTGCCGGCACTATCCGCCCAGGGCGTGCCGAAGAAGACGAATACGCCGATGGAAAAACGTGTCGGCGATCTCGAAAAGGACGTTATGAGACTTGAGAGACAGGCCGACCTTTTCAATCTCGACGCCCTGCCGGACAACCTGACGCTGTGCGGCAAGAAGGTTCCCATACACAGGGGAGACGTTCGGGAACGGTTCGAGCGCGAGCTCTTTCAACTCCTGGAGAACAAGGGGCTGCTGACGGTCGTCATCAAGCGCTACTACAAGTACCTTCCCATGATCAGTGAGGAGATCCAGCGGATGGGCGTGCCTCCCGACCTTGTCTATCTTGCCGTGACGGAAAGTTACCTTAACCCCAGGGCCGTCTCCCGGGCGAACGCGGCCGGGATGTGGCAGTTCATAAAGGAAACGGGTAAACGCGAGGGTCTCCTGGTCAACGACCATATCGACGAGCGCTTCAACGTGAAAAAGGCGACACGCTCGGCCCTGACCCACCTGAAGAGGCTCAACGCGGAATTCAACGACTGGCTTCTCGCCATGGCGGCCTACAATGCGGGCCCCGGTCGTGTGCGCGAGGTCATCGAGAACCAGGCCACCAAAGACTTCTTCGACATGTACCTGCCGGAAGAGACGGAGCGATACGTCTTCAGGGTCCTGTCGCTGAAGGAGATCATCGCG
>MVQQ01000092.1 GCA_002067555.1 Syntrophorhabdus sp. PtaB.Bin184 | reverse complement strand
AACTAACACGAACTTCGCTAATAACTCTGATATTGTAGTCAGGGGGTCATATCGTGTTTAGGAGGAATCATGCTAGCTGAGCGGACCATAGTTGACAGGATCGAGGTTCTCCCCGAGAGCGGTGCGATCCAAGTGAGGCAGAGAAACCAGATCCTTCGGGTTGAGGACGTATTGGACGAAGATGGAAAGGTAACCGGCACCACTGAGGAAGAGGTTTCCTTTACCTTCCATCGATACGTCCTGGAGAAAGGCGCGGACCTTGAGGGACAGCCCGAGAACGTGAAGGCCGTAGCGGAGGCGACATGGTCGCTACAATTGCAATAATAATAATTTTTATCATGGTAACAATAGATATAATCCTCATCATAGGATCTAAGAGATAGGATTTACAACATAAAGGAGGTTTCCCTTGAGCAATCCTGAGCAAAGTGATATGATACCTCGTGAGACAGGTAAACTCTGGGGAGCGATCCGAGAACTAAAGACGGCCATGATCGGCATCGACGGGAAGAACGGGATCCGGGGAGAGTTCCGAGACTTCACGGAGAAGGAGTTCAAAACAGCCATGCAGGATATCAAGGAGCATCTTGAGAGGCAGGACGAGATCCTTGAAGAGGTCGGTAAGTGGAAAGAGGAGTTCGAGCACCGGTTCGACAAGTACCTCACCCACGAGCGGGCCGCCACCTGCGTTGGGAAGAAGGCCCTCGAAGAGTACATCGAGCGCAAGGGGGCGGATGAAGCCGCCAGGAAAGAGGAGCTTCGGGCTTCCGATATTGCTTTGGCGGATATCAGGAAGTTCCGCACCACCACCATCGTAACAATTGTTCTCGCTCTCCTGGCGGCGGTTTCGGGGATGGGATCCTCCATCATCTCGGCTCAGGCCCTTATCAAGGCCACGCAGATACAGGCATCAAGCCAAGGGGTGGTTGAATGAAGTTCACGGTCCGATTCGCCCACCTCGAAAAGGCCCTGGTCAAGACCGGGGACAAGCTCGTTGAAGGTGACGCGATCGGGGTCATGGGATCAAGCGGGCAGAGTTCGGCCGCCCACCTTCACCTTGACTGCGTAGAAGGGGAGGCCCTGTTCAAGTATACTCAAGGGGACATTGAGAAAGGGATCCCGAAGCCTGCCCCCAGGCAGTTGAACTACTTCATCGATGATGCCCTATTCAAGACGACCCCTGTCATCACGACCTTCTATGCCGACTACAACTACCAACAGGAGCATGCGAAGGTTCACTTCGGGTACGATGTGGTCCCCTTTAACCGGAGGATCACCACTGACAATTTTACGATCTATTGGAATCGGAGCATGATCGGACGGGTCGCCAAAATCCTGGATGACCCAGCCGGTTACGGAAACTGCGTGTACGTCGTGTTCGACGTGTAAGGAGATCGACAACATGACAGTATGGGATGGCACCGAAGATTGCGCTGAAAGAATCTGCAAGGACTACGACATCGAATACTACATGCTCAAGCCTGGCGGCAATCCCAAGCTCAAGCTCGAGCTCAAGCTCGCCACGAAACACGGATTCGTCACCGTCCACACCCTGGAGGCCGTGTCCAAGAATGATCGCGGAGAAATCGTCGTGCACGACGGAAAGGTAGGGTAGTATGGCAATGCCAGCGTGGCTCTCAAAGATCCTGGGAGATAGGGTCGGGAACCTGATATCCTCGGTGGGGGATACCGCGAAGAAGTTCATCACCACCGAGAAGGACCGCCAGGAGTTCGAGCTTGCCCTCCAGCAGATCGCCATGGAGGGGCGAAAGCTGACCATGGAAGCTGAGGAGCAATTCTTCAAAGACCGGCAGTCCGCCCGCGAGATGTACAAGACGGACTCCTGGCTCCAGAAAGTGTTCGCCATAACTTTCCTGGTGGGGTATTTGGCCCTCACGATCACCATGATCTACATCGTGGTGGGGTGGATCGGAGCACGCGAGATTTCGATCCCGGAGTGGGCGGTGGCCCTGATCTCCACCATCTACGGCGGCATGTCTGCCAAGGTGAACACCATCACCGATTTTCTGTTCGGATCTTCCCAGGGGTCCAGGGAAAAGGACGAGCTTCAACGCCTGGTGGCCACCAGGAAGGAAGACAAGGTCGAGCCGTAGTGCTTGTTGGCGCTTAGATATAAAGAGGCCCGGGGCTGGATCCCCCCGGGCCTTGTCCTTGTGGCGCGACGCTTCTTGCCTGTGGCCTACTTCTTCTTCCCGGCGGCGGCCTTGCGCTTGGCGGCGCGTTCGGCGCGGGCGTCGGGCGAGAGCCCCTGGGCCAGGGCCTCGATCTTGTTGGCGCACTTCAGGCATACATCGTTGGTGCTATAGATGCCGATGGTGAACTTCTGCGGCTCCTCGTTGTCCTTGAGGGTGGCACCGCACAGGTCGCAGGCAACGGCTTCGATCTTCATGGGTATACTCCTTACAGGATCCTAAAATAGCGCATCATACGAAGCGCATTTTCTTTCATGGACACGTTAACATGGAATCTCTGTACTTGTCAATCACTTTCCAACAAAAACATTCACCCCAATGTATAATGTAAACACATGAACGGACGTCCCTATATGAAGTCCATCTTCGGTGTGCATGACTGATATTACGACAGATGGGATAATATATACTATGGACAATCCGTGCCCGCTTAGGTCGCCAGAGTTGAAGTTTATTGATATCTGGCGTTTCATATCCTACTCACTAAGGCCAATGGTGTATATCGCCATCATTAAAGGGACATCCATATTGTCCGGGTTCCTGTAGAAGTCATTCAACATGGATACGATTGTGGATACCGTTCTTCCGACCTTGAACGTCTTCTCATAGGCCGTCTCCATGTAAGCCAAGGCCCAGGAGACATCGTTGTTTCCATCCTTCTGCACGTACTCCATGAATGCGATGATACCCTTCAGGCTTGCGGCGGATCCTATGACATAGTAGATCTTGTCGGATTCATCGAGGGTGCCCCACCATTCTCCGTTCACGGTGGAGAACGTCCATTTAGCCTGAGCCCCAGCCGCCAGGGAGACGGTAACCAGGATCATAACCAGCAACAGTTTCTTCATTTCACGGCCCTCCTCTTCTTCTTCGAATCTACACCAGCATTGAATCCAGCCATGTAAGCCACTATGCAAAGTCCGCCGGTCCAGATGGCCTGAACTGTTAGGGCGAACACGATGTTCGGATCGGACAAGGGGAGCTTCACGGCAACTTCCAAGCCAAGCAGAACGCCTCGAAATACGGGGTTAAGTCCTCATGGTTCTTATTCGCATTTGAACAACCCCACACGATAGCCCGCAAGATTAAATCCTTATCGCTCATTCTTCCCCCTCGGCCTTGGTGTCCTTGCACGTTATCGTCGGCAACGGTGGCACGGGGTATCCACTTGTTCCCGGCACAGGATCGCCTACATACGGCGGACTCTGTACTCCGTAACAAAACGGGCACATCATGGTTGCCGGGCTGTATACCCGCCCACACTTAGGACAAATCCATCCCATGGTTTCCATCATACTTCCCCCTCGGCCTTGGTGATGGCAGTCTGCGCGGCTTTCTCAATGTCGTCTGCGTGTCCAATAGCTCAAATCCCGCTTGTAGCTTCCCCTCGTCGAACTCCTTCATGAGCGCGACAAGGAGAGCGGCGGCGGCCTCGTTGGACAGGCCCATGGTCATCTCGGCACCAACCGGAAGCAGGCACCGGATAATGTAAGATCCGTTCGGGGTTGCAGGATAAATCTGCACCCTTGACCCCTGGGAAAGAAGGATCTCTCGCCCCGCTAGTTGTTGGTCGGGCATGACTTCTAGCACATATGGACTACTCATGGCTCCCCCTTGAGGGCGGCGCGGGCGATACGGCCCGCTTGACATGAATCACAAGTACAACCTTCAACGGGCGGAATGGCATGTATCAGGATTATTTCTTCCAACGCCTCTCGGAGTCTGTCCCGCTCGGCGCGGAGGGCGGCAAGCTCGTCCTGTAGATCGTCGTACTCTTTCATCGCTTGCTCATGCCCGAAGGCGCAATCTTGCAAGTCCATGTGCATACCCATCCTCTTACTCCTTTCCGCGCACGGCGGCGCGGAGTCTATCGTCGTCCTGCTCGTCCCAGAGGTCTCTCCCTTCGCTGTTCAACGAACGGACATATCGCACGCCCCGTTCCGCCGCTTCGTCCAGGATGCGGGCTCGGTAGGCGGAGATAAGCTGTGACGCTTTCAAAATCTTTTTCTCATATGCCTCTGAACCATATGCTTCCCGGTCGAAAAACAGTCCCTCAAGCGATCTTGCAAGATCCAGCGCATCCTGCGGCACGTCCCGCAATCGGCGGACCTCTGCGCGAAGCTCGGCAAGTTCTGCTTTCGCCCCGGGCCAATCGGCCACAAGGTCATCAATATCGAGTGTAGAACCCATCATTCCCTCCAGATCAGTGGCTTATCTATATCGCTACCTAATGCGTCATCTGCAATATCACATATTGGGCACGGATATTCATCTGGATGTGGACATTGCCATCTGATTCGTTGTAATGCTTCCGCTAGCTTATCTACCCGGGCCTGCCATTCGGCATCGCGGTCAGCGATCAGCTTGGCGGCGTCTTTACGCGGGTCATCCCGTACTATGTCGTATTCAAACTCTTCCACGCTCTGCATACCCACCTCCTACAAAAACAGCACAATTGCCAGCATTGCCGGTGCTATTATATCAATAAAGATGGCCGGAAACGCGCTAAATATGAACTCAACAGTTTCC
>MVQQ01000091.1 GCA_002067555.1 Syntrophorhabdus sp. PtaB.Bin184 | reverse complement strand
AGGGCCTCGGCGGTCTTGCCCTTGATGAGCTGTATGCTTCCCAGTCGGTACCTGACGTATGGCGTCCAGGGCGATCTCGGGTCGAGGCCTTTGAGCAGGGTCTCGTAGGTCCGTGCGGCGGCGTCGTACCTGCCGTCGGTGCAGGCCTTGTCGCCCAAAGTCACCACGGCGCCGACCATGTCGACCTCCGCCCGGACCGTGCTGCAGGGGAGAAGAAATGCAAGAAAAAGGGTGATGGTGATCGCGATCTTCATATGTGTTCACTCCTGACGGTCATGTCCTGTCGGCCTACTGGCCCCTCTTCACTTCGTTGACGGCATCCCGGTAGAGCTTCGCCGTGGTCGCCTCATCGAGGTTCTTCATGGCGTTGGGGAACATCTGCTCCAGGTTCTCCATCTTTTCCTGGAAGCGGTCGAATATGTCCCCCACCAGCTTCTTGTCCTGCAGGTCCGTTTCGCTGAGCCCTCCGTGTTGAACGGCGCACATCGCCGCGGCGAGGTTCCTGAAGTCGACGGGGACCCCGGCCAGCGTGGGGGTGCCCCCGCCCTTTCGCAAGGCGTCCTCCAGGACCTGCCGTTCCTTTGCGTTCGCCGTGAGCTTGATCGTGTCGTATTTGATCTCCTGCATCGAGTACTGATACGGGGAGTCGTAGATGCTCCTTATCTCGTAGGTCGGCAGGCCGTCAGAAGGCGGCTGCCCCGCCTGGCCGAGGAGGTCGGAGATCTGCTGCTGGGTGAGGGGTGACTGGAAGGCATCCCGGATGAACTGCATAAGCGTGTCGTTGTTGAGGGTGAAATTGTTCTTGAGAAAGGTGGAATCCACGGGCTGGGAGTAAGGTTCCGGCCCGTTAGTGGTGCCGGGGCAGACGCATTCCGGGCAGTACGGCCACCACTGGCCTGCGCTGAAGCACCTCTTCGAGGGGCACTCGCAGATGACGGCGGCCGATATGGCGGCGGGTGCGAGCGCGGCCGTCAGGATCAGCGAGAGCACAAGGATATTGATCGTTTGCTTCATGAGACACTCCTGATTGAAGGTTTTTGGGTGTTTCGTGTATGGCGGCCTTCCGTTTCGGAAGCGGTCGGTTCCGACGCGCCCCGGCCTTTCAGGTCCCCCGGCAACGGATCGGGGGATTCATGAACCCTTCGGGAATTGCCAACCCTGTATGAGTATGTAAGACCACAAAAATTGCGGCCAGTCAACAGATAAATTGTAGGAAATTGTTAAGATTTCGGCCCGACTGCGGTCGGGCCTTCCTCTCATCCTGAATGCGCACCCTCCCTATGTCGCCAGGGGTTTGTGGTAGATGACCTGGTTCGTCGACGGGGCCGGATAACCTGCCGTGGCACAGACCTCCTGTATGGCTTTGTTCGTATCGAAGAAGACCTGCCAGTAGTCCTTGTTGTTGCAGAAGGGCCTGACGGCGAGGACGGGCCCGGCCAGGTTGAACTCCAGGATCTCGACTGAAGGCTGGGGAGTATCCACCACGTTGGGGATACTCTTTATCCTGTCCATGAGACGGTCCGCCGCCTCGCGGGGGTCGACGCCGTGGGCAAGTTGCGCTTTGAGGTCCACGCGCCGGAAGGGGTTGCGGGTATAATTGATGATGTTGTCGGAGAGGATCTTGTTGTTGCCCACCACAACGCAGAGATTGTCCACGGTGTCGATCGTCGTCGCGAAGAGTCCGATCTCGCGCACGTCTCCGGTGATGCCGGCGGCGGATATCATCTCTCCCACGTGAAAGGGCCTGAGGATGATCAGAAAGGCGCCGGCCGCGAAGTTGGCCAGGAGACCGCCCCAGGCGGCCCCGATGGCTATGCCGGCGGCGGCTATGAGCGCCACGAAAGACGTCGTCTGGATCCCGAAAATGGAGAGGATGGCTATGACGAGGACGATCTTCAGTATGACGCGGATCGTCGCGTCGAAATACTTCACGAGGGTGGGATCGAGCTTGTGGGCTCGCATCCCCCGCCCGGACAGGTTGCCTATGACCCTGATGAGCCAGCTTCCCACGATCCAGAGGATTATCGCGCCGAGGACCTTCCAACCGACGGGGATGAGGTAGACAGCCATGAAACGGTCAAGACTTGTCAATGCGTCCAGCATAACGACCTCCTGTCGTTTGTACTTGTCTTGCATCGACCGGTGTGTTCGGTCTTGTTTCAGTATATCATCCCGGCCGCCGGCGGGTAAGCTCACCGTATCGCTCCGGTAGCCCGCCGGGCTTCAGGCAAGGTTTCGAAAGCACCGTGGCTCAGCGAGCCGCCGAAAATGGTTTGATTGTTCCTTCAAGATGTGGAAGAGTAGATAAATGGGAACGCTCGCGCGGGTCATCCGTTTTCTTGACAGAGGCGTCTGGGAGATCAGGCTAAAGGACCTTCCTCCCTTGAAAGCATCCTCTGTCCGTTGGCTCCGGGTGGTCATCCTTTCGGTGCAGGGTTTCATGAGGAACGGTTCGGTGAAGACCGCATCGGTCCTGACGTACTACTCGCTGCTCAATATCGTTCCCCTGGTGGCCGTCCTCTTCGCGATCGCGAAGGGGTTCGGTCTCAGGAAGATCGTTGTCAGCTACGTCGTTCAGATGGCGGAGAGGGCAAACCTTCAGGCTGATGTGACGAGCCAGATCCTCGCTTTCTCCAACTCCCTCCTCACGCATGCCAGGGGAGGCGTCATCGCAGGTGTCGGTGTTGTCCTTTTACTCTGGACGGTGCTTTCCATCCTCGGAAAGATCGAGGACAGCTTCAACACCGTGTGGGAGGTGAAACGTCCGCGGACGCTGGTAAGGAGATTCACGGACTACATCTCGATACTCGTCGTGGCCCCCATACTCTTTGCCGTTTCCACGAGCGCAACGGTCCTGGTGTCGGGCCGCATGAAGGTGATAATGGACGAGATCGCAATTCTCGGGGCCTTCAGTTCCATCATTCTCTTTCTCCTCAACCTCCTGCCCTATATTTCCGTCTGGGTCCTCCTCATGGTGCTCTACGTGGTGATGCCGAACGCCAGGGTACCCGTGCGCTCAGGGGTGCTGGCAGGCATTGTCGCCGGCACGGGCTTTCAGATTGTTCAATTCGTGTACATCAAGTTTCAGATAGGTGTTGCCGGCTACAGTGCGATATACGGCAGTTTCGCGGCCCTGCCTCTCCTTCTCGTCTGGCTGCAGACGAGCTGGATGATCGTTCTGTTCGGCTCGGAGATGGCACACGCGAGCAACCACTACGAGACGTTCGGTTTGCATCCCGATTATTCCCGGCTGAGCGCGTTTTCACGAAAGCTCCTCATGGCAAGGGTCTTCCACCTCCTCGTCAGGGGGTTCGACCGGGGGGAGCGGCCGCGTGGAGCGAAGGAGATATCACGGGAACTGGAGATCCCCGTCAGACTGGTGCAGACGCTTCTCGCGGAACTCGGGGCCGCCGGTCTCGTCGTTGAGGTGGCGGCGGAGCGGCGCGTCGCAGCTGCCTTCCAGCCCGCGAGATCGATAGAGAACATCACCTTGAGGGACGTTCTCGATGCATCCGAACGGCACGGTGAAGCCCCGCCCCCGTCAGGGTCGGAGGAAGAGGAAAGGATCTCGCGCTACCTGGAGACCATTTCCAATGCCGCCGGCAGTTCGGCGGGAAACGTGAAAGTGAAGGACATCTGACCCCCCGGACGGCCATGGAAAGACAGCAGGCAAGGATGCGGAGGCTTCTTCGAAGGATAGTCAGGGCCATTGGCTTTCTCTGGCAGGCGCTGGTGAAGTTCTATGATGACAACGGTTTTTTCCTGTCGTCTGGCATCACCTTCAACATTTTCATTACGCTGATACCCTTTATGTTCCTTGTTCTGGCCGCGGTGGGAAGCTATCTTCACAGCGACCAGGAAGTGCTTCAGCACATACGTGTCTATCTAAGGAACGCCGCTCCCACGATGGATCCGAAGATCATGAGCGACCTCATGGACGTGATCGCGAGGCGTCAGACCATAGGCCTTCTGGGGTTCGCGGGGTCGGTGTGGTTCTCGACATGGCTCTTTGCTTCGCTCCGGGCAGCCCTCAACACCGTCTTCCGGGTGGAGAAACCCCGCGGGCTCATACATGCCTTCAGCGTCGACCTTCTCATGGTCGGTGCGGTGGGGACCCTTTTCCTCATGAACATGGCGCTGAGCTCCCTCTTTGCTCTCCTGCAGGGCCATCCGGGATCGTTTCTCGTCCTTGCCCGGCCCGCCATCCAGGTGACGCTGAGATACCTGCTCCCCTTTTTTCTCACCTTTTGCGTGTTCTGCCTTGTTTACAAGGTGATCCCCGACGAGGTGATATGCTTCAGGTCCACCCTCAAGGTCGCCATTTTCACAAGTTTGTTCTGGGAGGCGGCAAAGCATCTTTTCGCATGGTATGTCGGCAATATAGCCCAGTATTCCCTCTTTTACGGTTCCCTGAGCACACTTGTCGTTTTTGTCCTGTGGACCTACTATTCCGCAACGATCCTTGTTGTTGGGGGCGAGTTGCTCTATCTCCTGGAAAAGGAACGGAAGGCTTTGCCGGCAGGGTCGGCCTGAAAGACGGTGCCGGAATGTCCTCTGCTCAGGGGTAGACCGGACATGGTCCGGTGCGCGGGTCAGGGTTCGGAGGGGGTGTCCCACGCCCTGCCCCCGGGGGTGTTCCCGGGGACCTGGAGAGCGGGAAAAATACGGGTTCAGACGTTGTTGGCGAAGGCGGCAAGCTCTCTCGACATCCTCTTGAGGGAGTCCGTCATATCGATGTAGAGGTACGAGGCCTGCGGCATGCACACGCCCGTTATGAGACGGTTCTGGTGGACATGGTCGAATTCGTCTATCATCTTCGTGACCTTGTTGAGGTTGCTCTCTATCTGGTTCTTCAGCACGGGGTTCTTCGTGAAGCAGTAGTCCTTCACATCCGTGAATTCGGCCCCGACAGCTACCATGAGCTGTTTTATCTCGTCAAGGGCCTTGTCCGTGAAAAGTATATTGGACTCGACCTTTATCTCCATTTTGTCGAGCAGGCTGTCGAGTGCCAGGGCGACGCGCTGGAGGTGCGGAAGGGCCATGAGGAACTTCTGCTCGGCCCCGGTCTTCTCCTTCTGCTCCACGAGCTTTTCTATTCCGGGGAGACGCTCTTTCAGGGAATCCCTGAACTTTGTCCTGCTCTCCTTGAGGAGGTTGATCTTCTGGCCTACGAAACCCCTGTATATGTTGTTCAGGATCGGTACAGTCTCTTCGAACAGGTTGCATATGCGTTCCATCATCTCTCGCTCTTCCATGTGGTCTCCTCCTCGATTATTTTGTTGTCTTGCATGTTATATAGCATAGGAACGTTCTCTTGTCAGCGAGATACCGCACGAAGGCGGCTGGCTCCCCTGCTTGTGTTTGGGTCTTTCTCGTGATATGGTAGCCCCATGGCAGACGCGGCCGGGAGGAAAAAGAAACCTTCTCCCCAGGTGGTCACCGCGGCGGTGATCGAGAGGGACGGGCTTGTTCTTATCGGGAAACGGAAGCGGGGTAAGCGATTTGCCGGGAACTGGGAGTTTCCCGGCGGCACCCTCGAGAAGGGAGAAACGCCAGAGGAGTGTTTGAAGCGGGAGCTTCGGGAAGAACTGGACCTCGACGTCGAAGTGGGAGAGCTTTTCTGCTCATCCACGGCCGATTACGCCCCGGGGTGGACGGTGAGGCTGCTGGCGTACCGGGCGACAGTGATATCAGGCACGTTTTGCCTCAACGATCACGAAGAAATACGATGGGTGAGACCGGCGGAACTTGCCGGCTACGATTTCCCCGATGCGGACAGGCCCGTGGTCGAGAAGCTGGTCAGCCTCAGCGAAGAAGATACGGAGTGAAGGGACGACCCGGGCCGTTGAACCGCGGCGTACCTCAAAGACCGCCTGTATTCCCCGCGCCTGCTCTCTTCATCGAGCATGAACCATTGAAGGTCGATCCCCTCTCGATGACGATGCCGGGAGAGGTGATGTTGCCGTTATGGACTGCCGTTTCTTCCAGCACGACCTGCTCGTCGGCGTAGACATCGCCGTTGATCTCGCCGCGGGAAACGAGGGTTTTCGTGCGTATGGTGGCGGTTACCTTCGCGGATGGTCCCACGGTCAGGACGCCTTCGGAGATGATCTCGCCCGAGAAAACGCCTTCGATCATGAGCGAGCTCTTGAACTTGACCGTCCCCTGGACCTCGAGGTCGCCGGCAAACACCGTTCCGGCCTTTTCATCCTTGCTTGAAGCGTTTGAAGCTACGTACGCCATTCTTTCCTCTTTCCGTTCATGTATT
>MVQQ01000090.1 GCA_002067555.1 Syntrophorhabdus sp. PtaB.Bin184 | reverse complement strand
GTTCCGGCGATCTTGATGTACTGGATGATCCTGCCCGGCATGGAGCCGACGTACGTGCGCCTGTGGCCGCGGATCTCCGCCTCGTCCTTCATGCCGCCCAGCGATATGCGGGAGAACTTTCGGCCGATCGCCCGGGCGATCGACTTGCCGAGAGACGTCTTGCCCACGCCCGGCGGCCCCACGAAGCACAGGATGGGTCCCTTCATGTCGGCCTTGAGCTTCATGACGCTTAAGAACTCAAGGATGCGGTCTTTCACCTTGTCGAGGTCGTAGTGGTCCTTGTCGAGGATCGCCCGCGCCTTCTTTATGTCGATGTTGTCCTTCGTCGATTTGCTCCAGGGGAGCTCGACGAGCCATTCCAGGTAGGTCCGCACCATCGTCGATTCAACGGCGTCGGGGTGCATCATGTCGAGGCGTTCGAGCTGTTTCTTCGCCTCCTTCTCCACCTCTTTGGGCATCTTCGCCTTCTTGATGCGCTTCCGGAGTTCCTCGACCTCCTCGGTGCGTTCATCGCCCTCGCCAAGCTCGGTGCGGATTGCCCGCATCTGCTCCCTCAGGAAATACTCCCTCTGGGACTTCGACATCTCTTCCTTTGCCTGGGAGAGTATCTTCGCCTGCATGTTGAGGAGCTCGATCTCCTTGCCGAGGATCTCGGAGAGCTTCCTCAAACGCTCGACGGGGTCGACGATCTCCAGGACCTCCTGGGCCTTGTCGACGTTGAGCCCCAGGTTGGCGGCGGCTATATCGGCGAGCCTCCCCGGCTCGTCGATGGTGTCGAGAACCATGAGGATATCGGGCGGCACCATCCTGCCCATGGAGACCACCTTCTCCATCTCCTCCTTGACATAGCGCATGAGCGCCTCGATCTCCAGGGTGATCTCCGTTATGATGGGCTCTTCGATGGTCGTCAGCCTGACGAGAAAGGTCGGCGTCTCCTGGACGTATTTCTCGATCTTCGCCTTCTTCAGACCCTGGATGAGGACCTTCACCCTTCCGTCGGGGAGCCTCAACATGCGCATGATCTGGGATACGACGCCCACGGTATAGATCCTCTCGGGCAGGGGATCTTCGTCGGTAAGGTCCTTCTGGGCCGCCACCACGATTAGACGGTCCTGCGACAGGGACTTCTCCACGGCATTGATGGACATGTCACGCCCCACGAAAAGCGGGAGGAGGACACTGGGGTACATCACCATGTCGCGCACCGGCAAAAGTGGCAGGACGTCAGGTATGTCTATATGTTCGAAATCCGTCATTCGGGTGGCGCCTCCGTTCCTTACGCCTCAAAAAAGACCTGAAATGCCCTGTATGTCTCGAATATGTCGAGCTTGCTCGACAGTTCATAGGGCGAGTGCATGACCAGAACAGGCGCTCCGCAATCGATGATGTCCATGCCGTGGACGGCGAGGTGCTTTGCCACCGTCCCGCCGCCGCCTTCGTCGATCTTCCCCAGTTCGCCCGTCTGCCACATGATGCCCGACCTGTCAAAAAGACGTGTTATTTCAGCAACATATTCGGCATTCGCGTCACTTGCCCCCACCTTGCCCATGTGCCCGGTGAACTTGGTGATGCAGGGCCCGCGGCCAAGGTAACAGGCATTCTGTTTCTCGTGGACCTCCTGGAAGGTGGGGTCCACAGCCGCGTTCACATCGGCGGAAAGCGCCTTCGACCGGAAAAGGACCTTTCTCATCAGGGCCTCGTCGGCCCTTATCCCCATACCGGCCAGTATATCGTCGAGAAAGACGTGGAGAAAGGCCGACTTTATACCCGTTGACCCCTCGGAGCCTATCTCCTCCTTGTCTGTGAAGATCGCGAGGCAATGCCTCCGGGGGTTTTTGACCTGGCACAACCCTTTGAGCAGGGTATATGCCGAGACCCGGTCATCCTGGCCGTAGCCGCCGACCATGCTGCGGTCAATGCCGACATCCCTCGCCTTGAAGGCGGGTACAATCTCGATCTCGGCGCTGATGAGATCATCCTCGGTCATGCCGTAGGCATCGCCCAGCACCTTGAGGACGTATTGTTTCACCGGCTCCTTTTCCGCGCCGGTCAGCGGCAGCGAACCGAAGAGGACGACAAGCTTCTCGCCGTCGATGGCATCGCCGAGCTTCTTCTCGTCCTGCGTCTTCCTGGACAGGTGGGGCAGCAGGTCGTCGATGAGGAAGACAGGATCATCCTCTTTTTCACCGATGCAGATATCGACGGTTTCCCCATCCGACCTCACCACAACCCCATGGATGGCAAGCGGGACCGCGACCCACTGGTACTTCTTGATGCCGCCGTAATAGTGGGTCCTCAGAAGCGCCAGGTCGACATCCTCATACAGGGGGTTCTGCTTGAGGTCGAGGCGCGGGGCATCGATATGGGCCACAACGATGTTGAGCCCTTCGGAGATGTCGCCGCTTCCCCGGACGAAGGCCATCACTTCCTTGCCCCTGTTGACGGCAAACACGCGCTCCCCGGAAGGGTCCGTGCCGAAACCCTCCGCTTCGAGGGCACCTGTGATGCACCGGACGGCCTCCCGTTCGGTCTTGGCCTCGTTTAGGAAGGCCTTGTACCCTTCAGCGAAGCTGTAAATCTCCTTGATATCCTCTTTTGACTTCGATCTCCAGCCGGATTGTCTTTGCATGAGGTCCTTTCAGGGTATCAGAACGGCGCAGGCGAGTCAACCCGGGGTACCGGAGGGGTTGATATATGGTGGAGGCGGTGGGAATCGAACCCACGTCCAGAAAAGAAGGCTTCAGACAGACTACATGCTT
>MVQQ01000089.1 GCA_002067555.1 Syntrophorhabdus sp. PtaB.Bin184 | reverse complement strand
CCTCCACCTCTTTCCTGAAGCTGTCCGTGAGCCACTCGTCGGCATCGATGAAAAGGACCCAGTTGTTCGTGCAGTGGTCCTGGGCATATTGATATTTCTCCGGTTGGCTCGTGGTATCGAACTGCAGGACCTGCTCCGTGTATTTCGAGGCGATCTCTGCCGTGCCGTCGGGGCTGTGGGAATCGACGACGATGACCTCATCCGCCCACCCGGCGACGCTTTCGAGCGCCCGCGCGATGGTGGCGCTGTTGTTGAAGGTGATCATGTAAACCGACAGCGGTACTCTCGTATCCCGTTCTCTTTCCATTCCCATGTGGTCCGATGGTGTTACAATACACTAAAAGGTGTTTGAAATCAAATAAGAAGAAGGGGGGGGAGGGGTGGGGAGCAGGGGTAGGGGCGGATAGGACCTGTAGGAGTAATAGGACCAATAGGACATATCGGACCCATAGGACAGATGGGACCAATAGGTACTATGGGTTCTGGTTTTATGAGTTCTATTCGGTCCTGGTCCTATAGGTCTTATGTGTCCTATAGGTCTTATACGTCCTATAGGTCCTATCTTCCTATAGGTCCTATCAGGTTCTATCAAGACCCTTCCCGCTATTTTTCTCTCAGGTTCTTTATCGTCTTTATGATGTCCCGCGTTGAATGGTCCTTGGGGTCGCCGACTATGGCGACCTTTCCACCGTAGGACATGACGATGTCGCGCTCGGGGACGTTCTCCTCGGTGTAGTCCGTACCCTTGGCGTGTATGTGTGGTTTGAGGGTGGCGAGGAGGTTCTCCACGGTGGAGTCGCGGAAGAGGATGACGTAGTCGACGCAGTCGATGGCGGATATGATCTCCGCCCGTTCGGCTGCCGGCGTGACGACCTCCTTGCGCTTGCCGAGACCGGTGACGGAGGCATCATCATTGACGGCGACGACGAGAACATCCCCCAGTTTCTTCGCCCCCTTAAGATATCGGACGTGCCCCACATGGACGATATCGAAGCACCCGTTCCCGAACACAACCCTCTTCCCCGCCGCCTTCTCCTTCTCGATGATGGCTTTAAGCTCATCCAGGCTACTGACTATCTTCCCCATGGAACGTATGACCTCCTTGAGAGCACCGGTAGCGCGCAAGCGCTACAGCACTCCCCCATTCTCTATCGACCTCTTCAACTCCGCCACGGTCACCGTCGCCGTCCCCCGCTTCATGACGACGATCCCCGCGGCGTAGTTCGCTATCCGGGAGGCATCGAGGAAGCCCGCGCCGCTTGCAAGCGAGAGCGCCACCGCCGCGCAGACCGTGTCCCCCGCCCCGGTCACGTCCGTCACGTCATCCTTGCCGGATATGGGGATGTGATGGACCTTTCCGTCCTTGAGAAAGAGCGTCATACCCTTGTTGCCGCGGGTGACGAGAAGGGCGGAAAGGCGCATGCCGGAAAGGACCTTCCCTCCCGCATCTTCTATCGGTTCGTTTTCCCGGAGTCCAGCGAGGGTATAGGCCTCCGCCTCGTTGGGGGTGATCATAGTGAGCCCCGAGTACTTCTTCAGATTGTAGCGTGAGTCGCCGACGACAATCTTGTCGTTGGCAAGGATCTTCATGTATTCGATCACCTTGCCGCTGACGGCGCCGTGTCCGTAGTCGGAAAGGATAACGGCGTCCACATGGGGGCAGATCGCGGCGATCCTTTCCATGAGGAGGGTTCTCTCCCTCACGGTCGGCCTGCCGCCGTCATCCCTGTCTATGCGGATGACCTGCTGCTTCGAGACGTGCGTGTCCCCGGCGAGGATCCGCGTTTTTGTCACCGTGCCGCCCCTTGCGCGGATGATGCCCGTGGTGTCGATGTTCTTCCTCAGGGAGAAGAAATCCATGAGCTTGCCTCCCATGGAATCGCTTCCCACGAAGCCGACGGGATAGACCGTTGCCCCGAGCTCGGCAAGGTTGTTGATGGTATTGCCGGCACTGCCGGGATAGATCTTCGACTCCTCGTACCTGACCACGACCACGGGGGCCTCTCTCGAGAGGCGGTAGGGTTTTCCCAGGATAAAGACGTCGGCTATGATGTCGCCCACGACGCATATCCTCTTTCCGCGAAAACGGTCGAGAAAACGGACGAGCCCCGCCCGGTCCCTTCCCCCGGCCTTCCTCCCGGGCCCCTTCACCTCGTTTTCAGGCTCTTTCTTCAAGGATATCCCCCACGATTTCAGCGATCTCCCCCGGCTTTATGCCCGTCATGCACTCATGGTTCCCGTCGCACTTCTTCTTGTTGCAGGGACGGCAGGCCATGTCCTTCGAGACGACGCGCGTCGATCTCCCCGGGTAGGCGGTGTAACGTTCGTCCATCGGCCCGGCAAGGACGACGGTCGGGACGGACAGCGCCGCGGAGATGTGGCGCGGGCCGGTATCGTTGCTGACGACGAAGGCCGCCCGTGACAGGCACACCTTCATATCTCGTATGTTCATCGATCTGATCCCGGCGCGGTCGCCGGCGTGTATTCTCTCGTGGACCCTGCGGGCAAGGTCCTCTTCGTTCCTGCCGGGAAGCATGTAGACGTTCATGTCATACCTTTCGATGATCTCGTCGGCGAGTTCGGAGAAATACGCCGCGGGCCAGCATTTCGAGGGGCCGTACTGGGCACCCACTATCATGACGGCGTAAGGTCTCCTCATGTCCGAGAACTCCTGGTCGAATTTTTTCTCCTCGTCGGCCGACACGGCGAGGATGGGCGCTTCGATAGTCCGCGGCACCCCGAGCGTGTCCGCGATCCTGAGGTAGTGTTCGACGGTGGATTGTAGCTCTTTCGTCTCGGGGACCTTCACGTTCAGCATGAAGCCCCGCCTGTTCCGGGCATACCCCACGACGTCGCGCACCCTCAGGTTGAAGAAGAAAAGAGCCGATCTGAACGAATGGGGTAGGGCGACGGCCCGGGCGAATCCCGCCCTGTTGAGCCTGTTCGTGGTTTCAAAGAAGAGACCCAGGCCATTGCCCCGGATGGGAACGAAACGGTCGAAGAGGTCGAGCCCGTTGTACAGATGGATGGCGCTTTCCTTTCCCATGGCCCATATTTCGTCCTGCGCGTGCTGCCGGAGGGCGTGAAGGAAAGGGACGGCCATCACCATGTCGCCCAGCCAGTTAGGCAGATATACTATCGTCTTTCCAGTCACTTCGCACGCCCATAAAAGGATTGTATCTCACAGTATAATGGAGTCCTCCCGATTTTTCCATTTCTTCGTTGAGCTTCTCCACCCTGTCGAGGATACTCTCCTTCTTTTCTCGCCAGGTTTTCTCGTCCATATTCTCGATCTCTTCCACGAGACGCCGGAAGCCTTCGGTGTGTTCCAACCCTGTGCGTGCGTTGACGAAGGCGCACAGCAGGCTCTTGACCTTGTCGCAGTAAAGGTCCACGTCGGGGCCTAGCCTCATGCAGGTCTCGTCGGTGAAATTGTCGAGCCTTTCCATTTCTTTGAGGTCCACCTGTCCCGAGGAAAGGGCGATGTTGTACGCCTTTGTCCCCACGAAGGGAAAGAAGAGGGACCAGCGGAAACGTCCCGGCTTGATGGATGCGAGGAGATCCACTGTTTCCTTGATGTCCCCGATCGTCTCGTGGGGAAGACCGAGCATCACGAAGGCCGACGTGTGAAGCCCGTGCCTGTGGGCGACGGCGAAGGCGTCCTCGATATGTCTGTTCGTCATGTAGCGGCTTAAGACCTTGCGGCGTATCCTGTCGCTGCCGCTTTCGAGGCCGAACTTGACGATGCGGCATCCCGCGCCCTTCAAGATCTCAGCCGTCTCTTCGTCGAAGACGCGGGCGTGGGCGTTGCAGACGAAGCTTGTGTCCGTGACCGCTCTGTATCTTTCGGTGAACTCCCTCAACCAGACCTTGTCGAAGGTGAAGATGTCATCGTCGAAGATGAACATCTTTATTCCGGAATAGCGGCCGAGGAGGTATTCGATCTCGGAGATCATCTGGTCCACCGTGTGCCTCCTGATGTAACCCCGCGGGAGATGGCCGCTTCCCTTGTAGACCTCTATGATCTTGTGATTGAGACAATAGGTGCACCGGAAGGGGCAGCCCCGCGATGCCGTGAGACCCACCCACCCGTCCTTCGCGTCTATCAGCCTCTGGAAATCGAAGATTTCGTAGTCCTTGAAAGGAAGGTTCGCTATATCCTCGTAGGGACGCAGCGGCTCGATGACAGGCCTGCCCTCCTCCTTGCGGCCTATGTTCGCGATGCCCCTGGGGTCGCCCTTCTCGATCAGTTCGGCGATGGCCTCCTCTCCCTCGCCGACACATATGAGATCGACCTCGTCGCGCATGAGCGTTTCCATGGGGTCCATCGTGACGTGGATGCCGCCGAAAAGGATGGGCACAGCAGAATAGGTCTTGATATCCCGTGCTATATCAAGGGCGTACTTGTACTGGTTGGTGAGGACGGAGAAACCGATGATGTCGGGGTTGAAGGCGAGGACATCGTTCCTGATCCTCTTTAGGTCGAGGGGATAGCCGAGTTTCTCGTTGATGTTGAGGAGTCCTGTCTCGATGCCCCTCGATCTGAGGAAACCGGAAATGTAGGAGATGCCGTAGTTGAACCCGACCTGGGTGTTGATGTTGGGATAGATGAAGAGAGCGCGCATGCCTTTAAGCCCTTTTCCTGAAAGTGATTTTTCTGAGCGCCTCAAAGACCTCGTCGGAAGATATGGTCATGAGACACTCCCGGGTCCTGCAATCCTTTCTCTTACAGGGGCTGCAGGGGACATCCTTCCGTATTACGACGCTGTTCTTCGAGTATGGGCGGTTGACGATGAAATCGGTGGGTCCGAAGAGGCACAGGACGGGGACGCCGGCGGCGGATGCGAGGTGGGTCGTTCCCGTGTCTCCCCCGATGTAAACGGCGCTCCGCGAGAGAAGGGCGTAGAGCTGTGCGATGTCAGTTTGGCAGGCGAGCCTGGCCCCGTCTCCCACCATCGCGGCGAGCCTCTGCGCTTCTTCGCGTTCGCCCGGTCCCCAGATGATTATGACGCTGCCCATTCGCTCCCGCCGTATCATCCCGATAAGGTCCGCGTAGCGTTCGAGAGGCCATCTCTTGAATGTGGAATCCCTGCTGGCAAAGGGGTTCACGGCTATGACAGGGGGGGTGATGCCGTGTGATCCGAGGAAGTCGTCTATGTACGCCCGGGCACTGTCGTGCACGTGAAGGGGTGCGTCCCCGGGGGGGTCCCCGCATCCGAGATAGCGGGCGGCAAGCATGTTTCGCTCCACCTTGTGGATCCTCTTCTCCGTCCCCTCCACTTTTTCTCCATAGAAAAGGTGGCTCATGTCCTTTGCGAATGTCTTGCCGAACCCTATCCGTCTTTTCCCCCGCGCCAGCCTCATGAGGGCCACGCTCTTGGCGATGCCGTGAAGGTCGAGGATGCAGTCGTATTCCCGCTTGCGGAGGTCCCTCAGGAAATCGCGGAGAATATAGGCCTCTGTCGCGAAATGACCCGATTTGAGATGTCTCGTGAGGGCCGCCCGGGGAAAGAAGATGACTTCATCGATGAAATCCTGATGTGCCAGGATCCCCGTGACGGAGCCTTCGGCGAGCCACGAGATGTGCGCCCCGGGAAAGCGCTGTCTCAGGGCCCTCACCGCCGGCACGCTCATCAGGACATCACCGAGGGAGCTCAGCCGAATGACGAGGATACTATCCGGCTGTGCCATCTCGGAAGATTTCTATGAGTTTCTGTGGTATCGTGACCGGCTTCTTGTCGGTATTCACACAGATATGCTTTGTCGATCCCTCTACAACGAGGGTCCCGTCCCTCGTTACCACATAGTGGAAGGTGATGCCCCGCGACTTGAGTTCAGTCACACGGGTCTTCACAATGAGGACATCGTCGTAGGTTGCCGAATTGTAGTATCTGGCCTCGAGACCGACGACAACAAAGTGGTATCCCAGGTCCTCCAGGTCCCTGTAGGGGTAACCTTTTTGCCTCATGTACTCGCTGCGTCCAATCTCGAAGAAGGCCGGGTAGTTCCCGTAGTAGACGATGCCCATCCTGTCGGTGTCGGCGTAGCGGACACGCACCGGTACGTCGATGAACCCCCCGTCGTCCCTGGTCCGGTCCTTTTCCTGCCCCGACATGGTCAGAGTGCCCTCATGAACTCGGGCCTGAGCATGGAAGGATCGCGCTCAGCGAGGACATGCTGTATGGCCTTGAGCGTCTTCTCTTTCTCTTCAGGGAGCCAGGCCTTGACGGGAAGATAGTTCGAGGCATGGTTCGACGCGAAGTAGGTGTGTTGCACATTCGTGTTCTGGATCATGATATAGAGCTCTTCAAGGAGCATGTAGGGATCGGGAACGACAAACTCGCCCCTCTTGATCTCATCGGCGAGCACCGTGCCGGGCACGACGATGACGCTCAACGCCCCTGCGTAATCGGGCTCGATCCTGCTTAAGAACTTTCCCGTCTCTTCCGCATGGATCCTGCTTCGCTCCACCCCCCCGAGTCCCAGAAGGACGGTCACGGAAAGGAGTATGCCCGCGTCTTTCACCCTCTTCGCGGCCTCGGCCGTCCTGTCAAGGGTCGTTCCCTTGCAGACCCTGTCGAGGACAATCTGGTCTCCCGACTCCACGCCAAGGTAGATGATGCCGACCCCGAGTTCCTTGAGGACCTTCAGGTCTTCCACGGATTTTTTCAGGATCGATTTCGTGTTCCCGTAGATGCCTATGCGTTCCATCTTCGGAAAGGCATCCCTGACGAGCTCAACGATAGGCAGGAGCCTTTTCTGGGGGATGATCAAGGCGTCGCCGTCGGCGAGAAAGACCTTCCTGATGTAGCGCGCATATTGCTTTGCCTCGTTCACGTCCTCGGCTATTTCCTCGAAGGAGCGTACCCGGAATTTCTTTTCTTTAAAGGAGCCGCAGAATGTGCATTTGTTGTGGGAGCAACCGATGGTTACCTGGAGGATAAGACTGTCCGCCTCGCTCGGCGGCCTGTAGATCGTTCCTTCGTATTTCATTGTTCAATCCTGTATACCTTTTCCCCTTCTCGCACAAGACCGTATTTCTTTCTGACCATCTCTTCGAGATACCGGTCGTCCTCGCGTATCCTGCGAAGTTCCCGTGAGAGTGCCGTGTTTTCATCCTCCATCTGCATGATGGCCAGCCTGGCCGTTCTGGCCTTCAGTTTGACCTTCAAAAGGTCGTAGATTCCACCGTCCATGAGAATAAGGTGAAAGAAAATGGTTGAGAGAAAGATTATAAATCCGTATCTCTTTACGGGGTTTTCTGCCATGCTTCCTCTATATTAAAGGCACGAAAGCAAAATGTCAACCCGTGGGAGGCGGACGCGAAAAAAAGCCCTACCGGGGAGGATACAGCCCCAGGGTTGCACGGACCTCTTCCATCGTGGCGTGGGCGATCTCCCTGCAGGCGTCGGCCCCCTTCTCGAGGACGTCGACGACGTAGTCCATGTTCTTCTCGAGCTCGCGCGCCTTCTCGCGCACGGGTGTCAACTCTCTCTTCACATTCTCGAAGAGCATCTTCTTGCAGTCGATGCACCCGATGCCCGCCGACGTGCAGCCCCTGTCGATCTCGATAAGCATGGCATTGTCGGAGAAGGCTCGGTGGATGGTGTAGATGTTGCATACCTCGGGGTTGCCGGGATCTTTCCTGCGCACGCGGTTCACGTCGGTCACGGCCGTACGGAGTTTTTCCCACACTACATCGTCCTCTTCAAGGACGCCGATGTAATTCCCCAGGCTCTTCGACATCTTCGACTGGCCGTCAACGCCGAGTATTCTCGGGGCCATCGACAGCAACTCCTCGGGTTCGGGGAATATGGGTGTGAAGCGAGTGTTGAATTTCCGCGCCACCTCGCGGCAAAGCTCGATGTGCTGGACCTGGTCTTCTCCCACGGGGACGTAGCCAGCCTTGTAGAGCAGGATGTCGGCCGCCTGGAGCACGGGATAATCCATGAGCCCCATGTTGATGTTTGCCCGGTGTTGCCTCGCCTTATCCTTGAACTGTGTCATCCGTTCGACTTCGCCTATGGGAGTGACGGTGTTGAATATCCAGGCCAACTCGGTATGCTCCGGGACATGGGACTGGACGAAGATCTTCGATCTCTCCGGTGTAAGCCCGCAGGCAAGGAGAATGATGGCCGTGTCAAGGGTGCGTCTTTTCATCTCCTCCACGGGGTACTCGATCGTTATGGCGTGATAGTCGACAACACAAAAGATACAGTCGTAGTCGTCCTGAAGATATGCCCAGTTCCTGATAGCGCCGACATAGTTGCCGAGATGTATCTCACCCGTTGGCTGTATCCCGCTGAAGATCCGCTTCATCTATCCTCCATAAAGAACGGAAATCTCTTTCTCCGCGATT
>MVQQ01000088.1 GCA_002067555.1 Syntrophorhabdus sp. PtaB.Bin184 | reverse complement strand
CTGTCCTTTTTCGACGGCGGCAGCGATATCGTCCTTTTTTTTTACACTATTACCGAGGCAAGTTGCAAGTCCGTCTGCAAAAAGGGACGAGTTTCCCACCACGCAGACGGCATCGGCATTGCCGAAGCTCAAGGAGTGGCCCACCGTTCCCGACGAGGTGCAGACCCCCCGGGGATCGGGGCCGGGTTTCAGTTCGATCCCGATGTGCCCGCTGAACGGGGAGGGCCCGGCATGGATCTGTATGGTGCGTCTCTCCGATGTCCTGAGGTAGATGTCGCCTCCGTTCTCAATGATGAAGTCACGGGTCAGCGGCATGATGTCACGGCCCACGAACTCGGCGATGGCGCCGGCGACTGTTGCCAGCGGTCCCACCCCGACAAGGGCGGAGGCGCGTATCATTTCCGAGGCGATGGCAGGCGCGAACCGGTCTTCCGCGAGGGGAGACAGGCTTTCGGCAAAGGAAGGCTTCATCCGGATATATTCCTCGAGCTGATTCCGGTAGAAGAGGACCCGCTTCTTTATGAAGGGGCTTAAGTCACCGTCGGTGCAGCAGAAGAGATCTGTCTCCCTGTACTGCACCTCGTAGCAGGCGAGTTCGGCAGGTTTCGATATCCGGCGATAGAATCTTTCCTCATACATGGAACTGTGCCGCCATCTCCGCGGTCGGTCTTCCCGGTGACCACCTTCGGTGTGACGCGGTGTTCGTACTATAACAGGAGGGTGGATTGGTGTCAATGAAGGGAGATGAAAGAAGGTTCCATGTTCAAAGTTCCACGTTCCAGGCTGGAGAAAAGCACGAGCCCAAAAGAGACAGGGACCGCCGGGCCCCGGGCGCTGAAGCGATCTTTCCATCCGTCCGATTGATAATGCGGGGACTTTTCGCTATAATCTCGCATAGGATATCGATGGACAATAGAGAAGAGATGGGGGCGGTGCGATCGATGTGGAGGAGACCTGTCGGGAGGTGTTGGTGAAAGGCGGTGCGGAGAAGACGGTGAAGCGTGTCGACGTCGAGGTCGACGAGGGGGCGCAGGAATTGCTTCCCGAGGAGGTTTACACACTTCACTCCCCGTCGGGAATATGGGTCGTGGAAGAGGACGGAAAGACGGTCGTGAGGGCCTATCCGGCGGAGGTGGAAACCTTCCTGGCGGCGATGCGGCAAAGCGGGATCCGGATCGGAAGGGTCCGGGTTATTGAAGAGCCGCGCCGCGATTATTCCGAGATGGCGAAGCGGTATTTCCGGCCCGTCACGGTGGAGGACATCGTCATCCGGGCACCCTGGAACGGGAAGCGCAGGGATGTCACATACATCACCATCGAGCCCGGGATGGCCTTCGGCACGGGCAGGCACGAATCGACGCGGCTCATGATGAAGCTCATGAGACAGACCGACCTTACGGGAAAGCGTGTCCTTGATCTCGGCTGCGGCTCGGCGCTCCTGTCCCTGTATGCCCGCGTGAAGGGCGCCCGGCGCGTTTACGCTGTCGACAACGACCTCGACGCCGTCCTTTCGGCGCAGAAGAACGTACTCCTCAACGGGGCGGCGGGAATCGAGGTCGTCTGCGCCGACCTCATGGACGTGAGCGGGAGGTATGACATCGTCCTTGCCAACCTCGATATACGTACCTTCGCCCTGTCGTCGGGACACATCATGGGTCTCATGAAGAAGAAAGGGACCCTCATCGTCTCAGGCATCATTGGCAGGGAGAAGAAGGAAGCTCTGCGGCTTTTTGTTCCCTGGGAGCCGGTGATGGAGGTCAGGAAGAACGCATGGCGGGGGTTTGTCCTGAGAAGATAGTTCAAGGGTTTCAGGGTTCAAGGGAAGAGTAAAAGACGGGGTGATCCAGGCAGATGACCTGGACTTCCGGGTTCTATTTCAGTTTGTCTGGGGGCGTTATGAATATAGGGTTTCTTGCGTCACATGGGGGGAGCAATATGCAGGCCATTATCGATGCCTGCAAGGCGGGGAGACTGCACGCCACGCCGGTGGTCGTCATCAGCAATAACGGCGATTCGCGGGCCCTTGAGCGCGCGAGGGTGGAGGGCATCCCGAGCTACCACTTAAGCGGCACGACCCATCCCGACCCGGAGAGCCTCGACCAGGCGATCCTCAATGCACTTGTCCGCCACAAGGTCGATGTCATAGCTCTTGCCGGCTACATGAAAAAGCTTGGCCCCAAAACGCTTGCCCACTTCAGGGGGCGCATACTCAACATCCACCCGGCGCTCCTGCCGAAACACGGCGGCAAGGGAATGTACGGCATTCACGTACACGAAGCCGTCATTGCGGCGGGGGAGACGGAGTCCGGCGTGACCGTCCACCTCGTGGATGAGGAATACGACAGGGGACCCATCCTCGCCCAGGTGCGCGTCCCCGTCATACCCGGCGACACCCCCGACACTCTGGCCGCACGTGTCCTCGAACAGGAACACATCATCTACCCGGCAACACTGGAAAAAATAGCGACAGGGGAGATTGTCCTTACCGGCGAAGGCCGGTAAGGACGTAGACGGGTCTGCCCTTCGGGCAAACGGGTCGGCGCTTGCGCGCCTAACGGGCAGACGGCTGAAGAAGCTTACGGGTCTTTCGCTTCGCGAAAAACGGGCAAACGGGCACACGCGTAAAGACCCTGTTGATGCCGCGGGCAAACCGGGGAACCTGTCTTGCGCGTTTGCGCGCATAATCTCTCATTGTATGTAATGGTGTATAAACCTACCAGCAGTCTCTGCGGCAACAGACAAAGGGTACATGTCCAGATCGGGGCAGACTGGTTGTCCAACGGCTGTCCTTCGCAGTCCGTCCGCGCCTTTCCCCGTCCGCCCGTTAGGCGCAGGAGCGCCGACCCGTTTGCGCGCTTTTGCGCGCAGACCCGTTTGCCCGTCTATTCGAACATTGCCTTCGCGAATTCCTTTGCGTTGAAGGGGATGAGGTCGTCGAGCTGCTCACCGACCCCCACGTACCTCACGGGTATTTTCAGGAGGTGGGCTATGGGGAGGATGAAGCCGCCCTTTGCCGTTCCGTCGAGCTTTGTGATGACGATGCCCGTGACGCCGACAGCTTCGTTGAACGTTTTGGCCTGAGCGATGGCGTTCTGGCCGTTCGTGGCGTCGACGACGAGGAGCACTTCGTGGGGTGCGCCCGGGACCTCTTTCGCTATGACGCGGCGTATCTTCTTCATCTCCTCGATGAGGTTTGCCTTGGTGTGGAGCCGGCCGGCCGTGTCGAGGATGACGATGTCCGCGGAACGGGACGTGGCCGCCTTGACCGCATCGAAGGCGACCGCCGCCGGGTCGGAACCGTCGGCATGCCGTACCATTTCCACATTGAGCCGTTTCGCCCAGACGTCGAGCTGTTCGATGGCTGCCGCCCGGAAGGTATCGCAGGCTCCGAGGAGGACCTTCCTGCCGTCCTTGATATAGATGCCGGCCATTTTTGCGATGGTCGTGGTCTTGCCGACGCCGTTCACCCCGAGGGTGAGAATAACGAAAGGCTTGCTGCCGTTCGCGGTGAGCGGGGCCTCGATGGGGGTAAGGAGCCTCTCCACCTCCTCCTTCATGGAGGTCCTTATGTCCTCGGTGGTGCGGATGGATCCGCGCTTCCATTTGTCCTTGAGGGCATCCACGAGAAGCTCCGTCGTCTCGAGGCCGGCGTCGGCCAGTATCAACGCCTCTTCGATCTCGTCGAAGGCGTCCTCTTCGATCGGTTTTCCTGCGACCATCCATTCGATCTTTGTCTTGAGCTGGTCGCGGGTCTTCGTCAGGCCGTTCTTTATCTTATCGAAAAAACCCATGGTGTCTTCCCCTAGTATGCTCCCTCCCGGTTATCCCGGGCGTAGAAGCCTACATTATTATATATGTAGAGTTCCAAATCCTGTTCGTGTATCGTCAACTGCTCCTCGATAATGGCCGCGAGGCGGGGCAGGTCGACAGCGCCCGTCCGCCACATCACCTTTATGTCGTTGATGGATTCAAGGGGGTAGAACGCCTCATAGCGGTCGGTGTATTCCTTGAGCGCCTTCGTTCCCCCCGGGTCCTCAAGACCGATAAGAATGAGCGCCTTGTAGCCGTACATGCGAAGCGACGTGAGCATGTCAGGGGGTGATTTCTCCGCGCTCGTCACATAGCCGAGGGCCTCGTGCAGTTTACCCTGGCGGTACGCTGCGACGGCGAGGTACGTGAATGCCGCGCCGTCGACATTGTAGCGGGCGGCCTGCCCCAGGTACACCGTTGCATCATCGTATTTCTTCTCGGAAATGAGATTCTTTCCGGCCACAACGTTTCGTGAGTAGATGTTGTAGGTCGTGCAGGAACAGAAAAGGCAGGTAAAGAGGACTATTCCGATTCCGGCGTGTATGGTTTTCCGCACACCTTGCAGATGCCATCCTCGCCTATCACGCCGATGCAGGTTCCGTCGCTGCACAGGATCCTCCTCGAAAAGTCGTCATCTTCGCCGGGCTCTTCCCCGGCGGACGGCTCGACTGCCAGTTCCCCTCCGCAAAGATAGCAGTAAGCGCCAAACCGGAAGATATCTTCCTTGCAGTGAGGGCAGGTTGTTCTTTCGAACTCCTTCGAACATGTCTCGCATAGCATGGTCATTGCTCCGCCTTGATCACTTTTGTCACCTTGCCGTTGTCGAATTCCACGTAAACCGTACCCTTGTTGTCAGGCATGATCTTCCACTCTGGTCGATATGTCCAGATGATCCTGTTCTCCGGTGTGAGACTGACCATAGTGGGCTCACCCAGTTTCTTGCGGACCTCGTCCTCGTTCATTGAGATGAGTGAGTTTTCCATGAGCGGCTGCGGTTTTCCCGTAACCTTCTTCATGTATGAACAGGAAATCAGAACAAAACAGGACAGAAGTACGATACAGGCCATTGAAAAGCGGGGACTTTTGAAACTTTTCCACAATTTTTGTGGAAAAGCTGTTGACAAATTGTATAAAGAAACCCGTAACCTCTTGATCATACTCATACTATCTCCCCTTTGCCCAAGAACCGTGCAAAAATGTTTTTTCAATCTTATCAAAGGTTTTCGTCATTGCTTCACATTTTGTTCCGATCAAGCTTCCGGTGATACCTTATCACGGTTCATCCAATTATTCAACGAGTTGTGGACCGCCTGAGGGTGGGTGCTTGCGGGCGGCCTTCCTGAGCCGTTCCATGACGGCCCGGCCTATGCCTTTTTCTGGCAGCCTTTCGGCATAGATGACGTCCACGTCGTCACGATCGAGATCGATGAGGGCGGAGAAAAAATTGGAGGCCGCCTCCCTGAGGTCGCCTGATGGGGAGAGTACCCTGACATGTCGCGACCTCACCTCTTCCACCGGCTGCCGGAAGGCGAGGTAGGACGATGCCTCGTGCCGTGCGTCGGAAGGGCCGGTGACGAGCCGCAGCGGTTTCATAGGGGCGTAATGATAGGGGAGCTCGCCGGGTGACTCGCAGGCGCCGGGCGCTCTTTCTTCCTCGATTATCCTCACGTGCTCCGAGAGCTCCTCGACGCTTATGGCGCCATGGCGGTGGACGAATATCCCTCCCTGCCGGAAAGATACTATCGTCGACTCGATGCCGTAGGAGGAATTTCCGCCGTCAAGGACGATGGGCACGCGGTCGGCGAAGGACCTGGCCACATGCCGCACCCGCGTCGGACTCATGTAGCCGAAGGGATTGGCGCTCGGCGCGGCGATGGGCCTTTTCAGCGTGCCGATGAGCTCCAGGGCGACGGGGTGGGAAGGGACACGCACACCCACCGTGGGAAGGCCGGCGGTAACGATATCGGGAATAGCGGGCGTTTTCCTGAGGATCATGGTGAGGGGGCCGGGCCAGAATACCTTCATCAGCCGCCGTGCCTCGCCAGGCACGTCGGTCACATACTCTTTGAGCCGTGCCGGTCCGTCAAGGTGGACGATGAGAGGGTCGAAATGCGGTCTCCTCTTGACCTCGAAGATCTTTGCCACGGCGTAGGGGTTCTCGGCAACGGCCCCGAGCCCGTACACCGTCTCCGTTGGGAAGGCGACGATGTCGCCTGCCTCGAGGGCCTCCACCGCCCTTAGGATCGACGCTTTCTCCTTGCCGTTCAGGATGTCCATGAAGTTTTCGCGTTCAGCAGGCTTAAAGCCGGAAGGCAGGGGTTGGATGCTGTCTCTTTGTCACGTGCGGGAAGATAGGGAAGCGCTACTTCGGTTCGATCGGTTTCTGGGGGTCCTTGTCCTTTTCCTGCTTATCCTTCTGATTTGGCGTGACATCGATGGAATCAGGCTCGTTGACGGATTTCTTGAAGCCCTTGATCCCTTTCCCTATCGCCCCGCCTATCTCCGAGATCCTGCCGGCGCCGAAAATGAGTATCACGATGACAAGTATGATGATCAGTTCCGGCATTCCGAGGCCAAACATTGTTTCCTCCTTACGATGATGTCCACCCATTATAATAGGAAACAACCAAAATGTATAGACTTTTGTCGGTTTTTTAGTGGAAATGAGAATCCATTTCTGATACTATTCATGCTTGGCGGTCCCATCGTCTAGCGGCCCAGGACGTCGGCCTCTCACGCCGAAAACACGAGTTCGATTCTCGTTGGGACCAGATAAAAAAGTCACAGGTCACAGGTCGCAAGTCACAGGCCAGAGACAGAAGCGGCAATTATGGCCTGGCGCGTTCTATAAGTCCTACGCGTCCTGTATGTCCTATAGGTCCCATCGGTCCTATCCATTCCTATAGGTCCTATCCCCTCACTTGTTCCCTATGAATCTTTTGAGTGCCGCTATTGCCCTTCCGCGGTGGCTCAAGGCGTTCTTTTCTTCCGTGGAGAGTTCGGCGAGATATTTGCCCAGTTCCGGGGAGTAGAAGACGGGGTCGTAACCGAAACCGCCGGAGCCGTGCTCCTCGAAGCCGATGTATCCTTTGAGTTCCCCATAGAAGACGTAGCAGCGGTCTTTTTGCGGCAGGAAGAGGGCGACGTAGGCCTTGAAGGTCGCCTTGCGCTCTTCCCAGGGGACGCCCTCAAGCTCGCTGAGGAGGCGCCGTATGCGTTCCTCGTCGTTCCTGCCGTACCGGGAGGAATGGATTCCGGGCCTGCCGCCGAGGGAGGCTACCTCGAGCCCCGAGTCGTCGGCGAGGGCGGGCATGCCGAAGTGGTTCCCCACCTTCCTTGCCTTTTTCATGGCATTCTCGGCATAATGAGGGCTGTCTTCGTCGACGATAACGGTTTCGTCAAAATCGAGGAGGGAGTGCATATTGTCGAATTGTGCCGTTATGAGGCGACGGATCTCTTCGAACTTGCCCCTGTTCGTGGTGGCTATAATGACATCCTTCATGCGGGGAAGAGGGGGCCAAGGGTTGCCTTCTGTTGCCGCGTGATCTCGCCTATGCCCTTTAGCGCGTACTGGTACATGACGTCGAATTGCTCCTTCGTGAAGGGTTTCTTCTCCGCCGTGCCCTGCACCTCGATGAGCTGTCCCCTGCCCGTCATGACGAAGTTCATGTCCACCTCCGCCCTCGAGTCCTCCTCGTAAGACAGGTCGAGGGCGATGTTCCCGCCCACGATGCCCACGCTGATGGCGGCCACGCTGTCGCGCAGGGGGATCTTGTCGATAATGCCTCGCCGTTTCATTCCCCACAGGGCCTCGACAAGGGCGACATAGCCCCCGGTGATGCTCGCGGTCCTCGTTCCGCCGTCGGCCTGGATGACATCGCAATCGACCCAGATGGTCCTCTCGCCG
>MVQQ01000087.1 GCA_002067555.1 Syntrophorhabdus sp. PtaB.Bin184 | reverse complement strand
CGATCAAGGTCGATGTGCGGATCATTGCCGCCACGAACCGCAAGCTGGAAGACCTGGTCAGCGAGAACAAATTCCGCGAGGACCTTTACTATCGGCTCAACGTTGTACCCATCGAGATCCCGCCTCTCAGGGAGCGGCGCCAGGACATCCCGCTTCTCGTCAATTTCTTTCTCGAACAATCGAACAGGATAAACTCCGCGGCCATCGAGGGTTTTTCCGAAGAGGCCATGAAGGCCCTTATGGAGTATGATTTTCCCGGCAACGTCAGGGAATTGCAGAACGTTGTGGAGCGCATGGTGGTCCTCAAGAGGGAAGGGCACATCGACATAGAGGACCTCCCCGAGAAGCTTTACAGCCAGGAAAAGGAAGAGACGCCTGTCCCGCAGATCGACATCGACAAGGGATACGACACGCTCGTCTCCGAGTTTGAAAAGACCCTCATAATGAAGGCCCTCACCGAGACCCAGGGCGTGAAGAGCAAGGCCGCCCAGGCCCTCAACATCAACAGAACGACGCTCATAGAAAAAATGAAAAGGCTCGGCCTGGACTAGTCCGTCAAGAAATTGACGGACCAGGTCATGGGTCATGGGTGATAGGTAATAGGATATGTGGCGGGCGATGCCTCATAGGTAATGGGAATAACTTATCTTCCCCACTCCCCGTCCCCCATTACCCATTACCCATTACCCATTACCCGCCTCTCTGGCACCCTTCTTGCACACTCTCTCCCCATGCAGACTCCCGAAGCCAGACTTCTCGAAAACGCCTTTAACGAGTTTTCCAAGGCCTCAGATTCGATCATAAGCCATTACGGGGTATTGGAAAGCCAGATCAGAGAGCTCAAAAGGGAGCTCGAAGAGAAGAACAGGGCACTGGAGCGGGCCAGCGAGTATCTCTACACGATACTCGATTCCCTGCCCGTCGGTGTCGTCGTCGTTGACGGCAGGTCCGTCATCTTTGCCAACAAGAACGCCGAGGACCTGATCCCCGAGGGCATCATCGAAGGCCTCAGCGGCAGCGCTGAGAGGACGGGGGAGATGAAGTGCGGTCTTGGGCGATATCGCTGGAAGGCCCGGGCACTGGCCAACGGGTTCGAAGGCAGGCACGTCGTCGCCATCGAGGACGTCACTGAGATCGAAAGGATGAAGGAGCACATGGAGCGCGACGAGCGCCTCATGGCCATGGGAGAGATGGCGGCCAGGATATCCCATGAGATCAAGAACCCGCTGGGAAGCATGGAACTCTTCCTTTCCATGCTGATGGCCGGCAAGATGCGGGTGCGCGATCGTAAATACCTCGAGTACGTCCTCTTCGGTGTCAAGACCATCGACAGGATCATCAACAACATACTCTCCTATACCCGCCCCCGGGAACTGTCCCTGAAAGAGGAGGAACTGAGGTCCGTCGTGGGAGACACGCTGGAGTTCATGAGTGTCTCCGCGTCGGTGAGGAGCATCGGCCTTGAATTCGCTCCTGTATCTCAGGGACGGGTGCTCATCGACCCGGACATGTTGAAGCTCGTCGTCATGAACCTCGTCAGCAATGCCATGGATGCCGTGGGTCCGGGCGGCAGAATAAAGGTGGATATACGGGAGAACGAGCGGTACGGGGTCCTCGTCGTCAGCGACAACGGACCGGGCATGACGGAGGAGCTGCGCAGGAATATCTTCAACCCCTTCTTCACAACGAAGGATAAGGGCGTGGGCCTGGGACTCTTCATCGTTTACAACATCGTGAAGGCCCACGGCGGCTCGATCGAGGTTGAGTCCGAAGAGGGATCGGGTTCATCGTTCCTTATCTACATCCCCAAGGAGAGACTGGCGGCCATATGAAAACGAATGTCCTCGTAGTTGATGACGATAACCACATGCGCATAGCGCTGAAGGAATCCCTGGTGCGCGCGGGCTACAACGTCGCCCTCGCGGAGGACGGCAGGAAGGCCATGGTCGAGATCGACAGGAATATCTTCGACCTCGTCATCACCGATGTGAAGATGCCCCATCTCGGTGGTATCGATCTTCTCAAGGCCATCAAGGAGACATCGCCGCTCATGCCCGTCATCCTCATGACGGGATATGGGACGGTCAAGGACGCCGTGCAGGTCATAAAGGAGGGCGCCTACGACTACATCCAGAAGCCCTTTAATACCGATATGCTCTACAGCGTGGTGCGGCGCGCCCTGGGTGTGAACAACGGAAAGATCATCTTCACTTCACGGGCGATGAAAGAGGTACTTCAGAAGGCGCAGAGGGTGGCCGGGTCTGATGCCACGGTCCTTGTCCTTGGCGAGAGCGGTGTGGGCAAAGAGGTGATATCCAGGTACATCCACGAGAGCTCCGACCGCTCCCGCATGTCCTTTGTTGCCGTGAACTGCGCCGCCCTGCCGGAGAACCTGCTTGAGAGCGAGCTCTTCGGTTACGAGAAAGGGGCTTTCACCGGTGCTCTCTCCCGCAAGCCGGGGAAGTTCGAGCTTGCCGACAAGGGGACCATCCTTCTCGATGAGATCACCGAGATGGACCTCAAGCTCCAGGCAAAGCTTCTGCGCGTGCTCCAGGAAAAGGAGGTGGAAGTCCTCGGCTCCCGGTCTCCCCGGAAGGTCGATGTCCGCGTCATCGCGACGACGAACAGGGACATTGTGAAGACGGTGGCCGACGGGAGCTTCCGCGAAGACCTTTACTATCGCCTCAGCGTCTTCCCGATCACCATCCCGGCGTTGCGCGAGCGCCGCGAGGACATACCACCCCTCGTGAACCATCTTTTGAAGAAACACTCCCGGGGGATGGACGTCGGCGTGAGCGACGAAGCGATGAAGCATCTCGCGAGCAGGCATTGGAAAGGGAATGTTCGGGAACTGGAGAACGTCATAGCCAGGGCGTGCATACTGTCCAACGGCTCCGTCATCTCCATGAGCCACCTCGATGCGGTGGGCTCTGTCCGGGACATGGAGACGAAGCTCATCATCGACGCCCTGAGGTCGGTCAGGGGCAACAGGTCGAAGGCGGCGGGCATACTGGGCATCACCGTCCGCACACTGCGCAACAAGATCAACGAATACAAGGCGATGGGCATTGACGTGCCGGTAAGGGAGTATTGATATGCAGATAGTGGACCTCATCGGAAGGGCGCTCTCCATCAGGGCCTTCTATCACAAGGTGGTTTCGGGCAATATAGCGAATGCCCAGACTCCCGGATACAGGGAAAAGGAGATCGATTTCCGGCGGGAGCTCGACAGGCGCACCGGGACCGAGGCGGGGCTCGCCCCTTCGGGCGACGCTGGCTACACCGTCACGGAGAACCCGGGCCATGACGGTCTTGCGCGGCTTGACGGGAACACCGTCAACCTGGAAGACCAGACGGTAAAGCTCACGGAGAACCAGCTCATGTACCAGGCGCTGGTCCAGATGGCCTCAAAGCGTTTTGCCATGATGAAGTATCTCATAGGCGAGGGAAAGAGGTAGGAACATGGGAGCATTCGATATCTTCAAGATCAGCGCTTCGGGGATGAAGGCACAGAGGAAACGCATGGAGATCGTGGCGTCGAACCTTGCCAACGTCCAGACGACGAGCACGGAAGAAGGCGGGGCGTACAGGAAGAAGGACGTTGTCTTCAAGGCGATCGATGTCTCCGACGACAAGACCTTTTCGGGGACCCTCTCGAAGAAGGTGGAAGGCGTCGAGGTCGAGTCCGTCAAGGAGAGCGACAAGCCTTTCCAGATGGTCTACAATCCGAGCCATCCCGACGCCAACTCCGAAGGGTATGTCACGTTTCCCAACGTGAACCTGATGGAGGAGATGACGGACATGACGGCGGCCACCCGTGCCTACGAGGCCAACGTCAACGTTCTCAACACGACGAAGGACATGTTCCTGAAGACTCTCGAGCTTATTGAATAGGGGGCGGATCCATGAAGGTAGAAAATTTCACTCTTCCCAGTTTCGGTGAGGTCCAGAAGCCGGCCAACGAAAAGACCAGGACCTCCTTCGGTGATGTCCTGAAGGACTCCATCAAGAAGGTCGTGGAACTCGAGAAGGAAGCGGACAACGAAGTGGAAAAACTGGTCAAGATGGAGAACACCGATGTTCAGACCACGATGATCGCCATCGAGAAAGCGGACCTGTCCTTCCAGATGATGATGCAGATACGGAACAAGATCATCTCCGCCTATGAAGAGATAATGAGAATGCAGGTGTAACCTATGCCTCCGATGGACGAACTCCTCAATACCACGAAGAACTATCTCAAAACGACCCCGAAGAGCAAGCTCTATATGTACCTCTTCCTTTTCATCGCGCTTGTGGGCGGCTCCATCATCGGTCTTTCCTTCCTCCAGAAGGAGACCTACCAGACGCTGTTCGCCGGCCTCTCCACGGAAGATGCCTCGGTGGTCGTGACGAAGCTCAAGGAACTCAAGGTTCCCTACAAGCTTGGGCTCGGCGGCACCTCGGTCTCCGTCCCCAAGGACAAGGTCTATGACGTGCGGCTCATGCTTGCCGGTCAGAACGCCCTTCCCGGCGGCAGCGGCGTCGGTTTCGAACTCTTCGACAAGACGAACTACGGCATGACGGAGTTCATGCAGAACATCAACTACAAGCGGGCCATACAGGGGGAGCTGTCGCGCACCATCAACCAGATGCCGGAGGTGAAGGCGTCCCGGGTGCACATCGCCATCCCGGAAAAGACCCTCTTCACCGACAGGGAAAAGGATGTCACGGCATCGGTCTTCCTCAAGCTGAGGGGTGGGAAGACACTCTCCAAGGAACAGGTGGCGGGCATCGTCCACCTGGTCTCGGGCAGCATAGAGGGGCTCAAGGCCGACAATGTGACCATCGTCGATTCTTTCGGAAAGATACTCTACAAGGCCGGGAGTTCCGGCACGGCGGTCGCCCTCTCGGGCCAGCAGTTCGAACTGCAGAAGAGCGTTGAAAGGACCATCGAGGAATCGGTCCAGTCCATGCTCGACAGGTTTATGCCTGCCAACAAGTCGATCATACGCGCGAATGTGGAGCTCAATCTTCGCAAGGTGGAAAAGGTGGAAGAGGAGTTCGACCCCAACAAGAGGGTCCCCACGAGCGAGCGCAAGAGCAGAGAGAAGTCGCTGAACCGCACAGCCGGGCCGGCAGGTGTCCCGGGGGTGGCATCCAACGTGCCCAACGCCACGGGCAGGAACCAGAATACCGCGGCGGCCGTTACCCAGACATCGGCCGGGCGCGGCAGCGAATCGGAACGGGAAGAGTCCCAGGTGACCTACGAGGTCAGCAAGACCGTCAAGAAGATAGTGGAGCCTTACGGCGATATCAAGCGCCTCTCGGTCGCCATCGTTCTCGACGGGAAATATGAAAAGGTGAAGGGCCAGAACGGTGAGGAGCTCAAGTATTCCCCGCGGTCACAGAAAGAGCTCACCGACATCAAGGGGATCGTGGCGAGGGCAGTGGGGATAGACGAGGCGAGGGGCGACAAGATCGAGGTCTTGAACGTTCCCTTTGAGACCGAAAACCTCGCCGACGAGAAAGGTCTTCTCGACGCGGCGGAACGGAAAGAGATGATATTCAGCTTCAGCAAGTACGGTTTCTACGCCCTGATCATCGCGGCGCTCTTCTTCTTCGTCATCAAACCCATCCTCGGTTTCCTGAAATCACGGGCAGACCGCGCGCCCCTTTACCAGGTCAAGGACGTGTACGTGAAGAGCGGCGCCGGTACAGCGGTACCGGGAGGAGATCAGCCCGCCGCCATAGAGAGCAAGCAGCAGGCAGCGATCAATGACGTCATGAGGGACAAGACCGTTGTCGGTTCCGTGATCAAGGAATGGGTGAAGGAAGGGACGTAATCGATGAACCCCGAAGACCTGTCAGGAGTCAGAAAAGCCGCCATTCTCCTTCTCACCATGGACGACGAGGTGACGAAGGACGTCATGAAGGGCCTTGACGAGGAAGAGATCGAGGCCATCGGCAAGGAGATCACGAACCTCAAGCTCATCCCCGACCATGTTGTCCACAGGGTCCAGGAAGAGTTCATGACGAAGGTGTCGAAGAGGAGCAAGAATGTCGTCGGCGGGGAGAGCAAGTTCCGGCTTCTCGTCAAGAAGAGCTTCGACGAGGACAGGGCCGAGATGCTCCTTGGCAACCTGGACACGAAGAAGGGTGT
>MVQQ01000086.1 GCA_002067555.1 Syntrophorhabdus sp. PtaB.Bin184 | reverse complement strand
TTCTGTTTACTCTTCCTGTCATTTATATTATGTATGTGTAGGGCTTGGGCTGGTGTGTCAATAGGGGTTGTAATCTGCCTTCGGGCATATTGATACCACACAGGGGGTTCATTATGGGTAAGCTCAGCTCAACGCTCACACTCGCAGCAATCATCGTTTTTCTCGTGTTTCCTCTCTTCGTTTCCTCCCAATCGACGGATGTCGTCTACCCCGAAACGAAACAGGTCATCAGCATCGTGAACGAAGCTTCGCAGGAGGTCGAGCAAAAGGGAGAGGCGGCCTTCGTGGAGTTTCGGAAGAAAGGCAGCAGGTGGCTCCATGACGATACTTACGTATTCGTCATAGACAGGGAGGGAAAGGTGATCCTCAACCCCACCCGTCCCGAGCTGGAAGGCAAGAACCAGCTTGGTCTGAAGGATGCCGTGGGAAAACCCTTCATCAAGTGGTTCATCAAGGAGGTGACGGACTATCCGGGAAAGACGCAGGGATGGTCCCACTATGTCTGGTTCAAGCCGGGCCAGGAGATCCCCTCATGGAAGACGTCCTTCGTCAGGTACGTCAAGGCGCCGTCGGGGAAAGGGTATATCGTCGGCAGCGGTTTGTATGAAATGAGACCCGAAAGGGCTTTTGTCGTCGATATCGTCGAGGAAGCAGCCTGTATCGTCGGCAAGGAAGGGCGCCGTGCATTCCCCACGCTGCGCGACAAAACAGGAGAGTTCAACTATCTCACCACATATGTCTTCGTCATCGATGCAAAAGGCATCGATCTTGTCAACCCCGCTTTCCCGCAACACGAAGGCAGGAATGTCCTAGCCCTGAAGGACAGCAAGGGAAAATCCTTCATCAGGGAGATGATCGCCATGCTCGCAAACAAGGACAGCGGCTGGATCACCTATTCATGGCCCAAACCACGGACCACAAAGCCATCCGACAAGGAAACCTACGTGAAAAAGGTCAGGAGCGGCAATGACGTCTTCTACGTGGGGTCGGGCATTTATCTCGAGTAGAGGCTTTCGATCATCCTGAAGGCAGGCAGGGACTTCCTTCGCGGGACGCGCCTTACGGTACCGGCTCCGGTACGTTGACGGGAGCGAAGGACCCGCCGGAAGAACGGGATGACCGGTATTGTTCGTCGTGATTTACGCGCAACGGGTCCATACCCTGGGCAGTTGGAGAAAACACAAAAGAAAAAGGGGGTAGCACAATGAATCCAGTTCAACCTGATCCTATGTTTCCCTGGTACATCTGGTGGTTGATGATCATCGGACTCTTTCTCATGACCTTCATCGGGACGTGGATAGTTACGAGGAGGTGGGACAAATGAACTCGCAATTTCTGCCCATCCCTGAGATTACGACCGTCATGGCCGTTTCCTCGTCCATCGGTATCGCCGTCCTTCTCGGCATCTCCATTCTCCTCGGCCTTCTGGGCAAGAAACAATGGAAATCCTTCGACGAATACCTCGTCGGCAAACGGGACATGGGTCCCGTCGTGACCGGCTGCGCTCTTTCAGCTTCATATCTTTCCGGCTGGGCCTTCTGCGGCAGCACGGGCATCGTCTATTCCGTCGGTTTCTCCGGCATGTGGTTTGCCGGCATGTGGAGCCTCATCGGGGTCATCCCCTGCATCTGGGTAGCCTCCGCGAAAACACGGGAATTTGCCGTGAAGCTCGGAGCGGCGACCGTCCCGGAACTCATGGGGCGGCGCTATGAATCCAAGGGCCTGCAGACGGTGGTCAGCATCAGCATGCTCTTCTTCCTTTTCATTTATTCCGTGGGACAACTCAAGGCCGCAGGCGGCGTCTGGTACGCGGTGACGGGTTTTCCTCCCGCACTGTGCCTTTTTCTCGGCGTCTTCATCGCCTGGATTTACATGGTCCTTGGCGGATACGTGGGCACGAACTGGTCCATGGCCTTTCAAGGCGGGTTCCTCGGTGTCGTCGGCATGCTGGTGGGCATCATCGCCCTCGTCAAGTCAGGGGGCTTCTCCGAGATATCGAGCCAGCTCCTCGCACAGGACCCTAGGCTACTTCTCCTCGTTCGCCCCGATCTTCCCGCAACGGGACCGACGGAGTTCTTCTCGAGCTGGGTGGGACTCCTTTCCATCCCCCTCATCTTCTTCACCATGGCCATCGGTTTCCCCCATAATCTGGGAAGGTTCCTGGGGATGAAGAAGATGAGCAAAAAGGAGTTCTGGATCCTCGTCCTCATCGTCTGGGCGATAACAGGCATACCCGTCATGCTCGCCGCTTCAACGAACGGCCTTATCACGAGGATGCTCTTCGGCCCCGAACTCTTCAAAATAGAGCCCTGGAAGGCCGACCTGGCGGCGCCGCTTCTCACATACGCCATAGGCGGAATCCCCCTCCAGACGCTCTACGTCATGGGTCTTTTCGCGGCGACCCTTTCCACCCTGGCCGGCATGGTCATGATCATGAGCGCCAACGTCACGCGGGACATCATCACCCTCTGGCGTCCCCAGGTCAAGGACAAGACCCTCATCAGGCTGTCCTATTTCCTCATCGCCCTCTTCCTCTTCCTGCCCTTTTACTGGACGTGGAAAAGACCGCCCGAGCTCCTTTCGGTCTTCATGGGTCTCGCGGCGATGGGCCTCGGCGCCATCTTCTTCTTCGTGACGGCCATGTCTTATTACTGGAAAGGAGCGTCGAAGTGGGGCGCCATGGCCACGGTCATCTACGGAACCATCGCCAGCCTCGTCGGCGGCTATCTTGTCTTCCAGAAAAAGGTGATCGGAATGGGCACCATGGAATGGATACTCCTGGCAGGATGCCTCATTCTGTACGTCGGAGTGAGCCTTATAACGAAGAAGCCTTCAAAGGAACTGCTCGACCAGCTGTTCGCAAAGACAAGGTGATCCGGAAACAAGCAAGAGAGGCCAGAGGAAACCCTCCGGCCTCTCAGGTTATCAGCTCATCGCCACATCACCTGTCACCCATCACCCATGACCCGCCTCTTTCACTCCCCATATGCTATCTGCCTCAAGAGCTTCATGGCCCGGCGGGCCTCTTCTTCGGTGAGGCTCCCAAGACCGCAGCTTGTCGTGAAGAGGATGCTCTCGGCGTCCGGGGCGGCAACGGCCGCCACCTTTTCGATGAACGATGCGGCACGGTCCCGCACGGTGTCGGGTGTCTCCTGCATCACATCCGGAGAGGAAGGAACGACCCCGGGGGCGATCCACCCTCCCCTGTCGAGGAATTCCCTGAGGTCCTCATTGAAATAGAAGACCGTGTCGAGATAGGCGAAGGCGTCGTAATTGACGATATCCACATCCGACTGGAAGGGGACCGACCAGTCCGTGTTTCCGCAGACGTGAATGCCGCGTCGCGCCGGCAGGTCTTCAAGGACCTCGTTGAGGGAAGAGATGACATCTTCCCTGGGGATCGATACGTAAGCCGAACCGAAGGACACCATGTAGGGCTCGTCAAAGAAGATGATGATATCGACACCCGGATAGGCGGACTGGACCGCCCTGATCATCCACTTTGCCTTCATGTGGAGCGCCTTCTTTATCACATCGTAAAAAGCAAAGTTATAGATGATGGGCTTGTCGTTTTCGTCTTTCAGGCCGAGGCCCATGCTGAAGGGTCCCGTGACCTGGCACTTGATGAACTGGACATCGTCCCTGATCTCGGGTAGCCTTTCCAGGAAACGGTAAAAACCGGGGGCACACCTGTCCGATATGGCGAAGGCGTCCGTGTTGTCGCCCGCGACGTTCTCGTAGAATTCCTCTATCCCTTCCGTCCGCGTGGTATCCACGTATACCGTGTTCTTCTCTTCGTCGTTGACGACGCAGGGGACCCCTTCGAGAAAGGTGGTGTACATGTTCTCAAGGGGCGAGCGCTTCGGCAGCTGCGGCCAGAAAGGTATGCCCCTGCAGGTGGAAAAGATGAGGTCGATCGCCTCATCGACGCTGGTAAAAGGAAAACTGCCGATACCGGTTATCATTGTCTCCTCGCAAATGGACTTCACACCAATATTCAAGGACATTTCTATCACAGGTGGCGGGATGAAGTAAAGAGAAGACAGGTTATAGGTTATGGGTGTTAGGTAGTAGGAAATGACCTTTCTTCCAGTCCATAACCCATGACCCATAACCCCTTGCCTGTCTTCCCCATACCTGTTATCTTATCCGCATAAGATCACAATACAGGGGATGCTCGGATGACGATATACAATGGGGTTTCCGCGGCGGGTGTGCTTTGCTTCCTCGGATTTCTGTGGCTTCTGTCGCGGCGCAGGCGAAAGGTAAGCCTTCGGGTGGTCATCTGGGGTCTGGCGCTCCAGATCGTCTTTGCCCTTTTCGTCTTCCTCGTTCCTTTCGGTTCGAGGCTCTTCCTCATCCTCAACGATATGACCATGGCGGTCATCGAAAGCGCCTTCGAGGGGATAAGGTTCCTCTTCGGCCCCCTGGCACTGTCTCCGGGCAAGGCCGGGTCACCAGGTTTTATCCTCGCCTTCCAGGCGCTGCCTTCCATCATATTCTTCGCGGCCCTCATGGAACTCCTGTACTACGCGGGGATAATGGAACGCCTCATCAGGCTCTTCGCCAGGATCTTCGTCAAGGTCATGGGCATAAGCGGCGCCGAGTCGCTCTGTGCCTCGGCCCAGATATTTCTCGGTATCGAATCGAACCTCACGGTCCGGCCCTATCTCAAGGAGATGACCCCGTCGGAACTCATGGTGGTCCTTACGACGGGCATGGCCACCATCGCGTCGAGCGTCCTCGGCTTCTATGTCATCATCCTTTCCGGTACCCTGCCGAAGGTCGCGGGGCACCTCATCTCCGCCTCCATCCTCCTCGCTCCCGCCGCTATACTCGCCTCCAAGGTCCTCTTTCCCGAGACAGGCTCCCCCAGAACGCTCGGGAAGGTCGTCGCCGTCGAGTACCAGAAGGCCGCGAACCCCATAGAGGCCGTCATCAACGGCGCCATGACCGGGGTGAGGATGCTCGTCGGCATCGGAGCGCTCCTTATCGCCTTCATCGGCCTTGTCGCCCTTTTCGACAGCGGCCTTGGCCAACTGGGAAAGCTCATTGGCTCCACTGCCGGCGCCACCGTCGATCTCTCCCTCAACCATCTCCTCGGTTACCTTTTCTATCCCTTTACCGTAGCCATGGGCGTCCCCCTCGACGACGCCCCGCAGATAGCCCGTATCATCGGTGAGCGCATCATCATGACTGAGGTCAAATCGTACCAGGACCTCAGCGCCCTCGTGCAGGCGGGAAAGATAGTCCACGAGAGGAGCGTCTTCATCGCCACCTATGCCCTCTGCGGATTCGCCCACATCCCGTCCCTCGCCATCTTCGTCGGCGGAACGTCGAGCCTTGTCCCGGAGCGCACGAAGGACATAGCCATCCTCGGCCTCTGGGCCCTTATCGCGGCAAACGTAGCCTGCTTCATAACGGGCGCCGTCGCCGGCATCTTCTACACGGGCACCGGCGGAATACTGTTCAAACCATGAAAGGGCGGGTACTGGGTGATAGGTGATAGGTGATAGGAAAAGAACGTCCCTTCCATAACCTATCACCCATTACCCATTACCTGTTGTGGTCTTTTACCCCTCTTTTTTCACGAACCCCATCAGCAGCGCCGATGTTGCCGCCAGACCTATAGCGATCATGAAGGGGATGGAGAAGGAGCCTGTAACGTCGCGGACGTAGCCGCCGAACCAGTGGGCGCCGATCGCGCCGAAGGCGTAGAAGGGTGTGAAGGCGCCGATGACCGTGCCGATGATCTCCTTTCTGAAATAGTCGCCTCCGCAGGCACCGTAGAGCGGAAAGGTCGCACCGTAGAATATGCCGAAGATGAATATGCTCGTATAAAGCATTGTGGCGTTGGAGCCGGAGAAGATTATCCAGATGATGATCAACGCGATGAAAGCGTTCGAAGTGAGTATCGTCATCTTCCGGCCAAAACGATCGGAGATCGCCGGTATGGTGAGGACACCCACCACCTGACCGAACCCGTGCATCGTCGCCAGAAACGATGCCCGGTCGTAGGCGAAGCCCAGCTGGTACCGCGCGTAGTCGACCATGAAAGTGGTTATCATGTAAAGCGTGGCGCCTATCGCAAAATAGGAGGCGGCGATCATCCAGAAGCGCCTCGCGGAGAGGATCTCCCCGTAACAGGAGCACTGTTTTCCGGCGGCTGCCGACGGTGCGGCCGGGACGGGTTCGTCAGGGCGCGTCCCCCACGGAAGCAGACCTGCGTCCTCGGGCTTGCTCCTCAGGAGGATGACATTGATAACGATCATGACAAGGGCGGCGACACCGAGAATGTACCAGCAATACCTCCAGCTCCAGTGGGCAACTATCACCGGGTACAGCCGTCCCATGGTGGCGAAACCAAGCCCG
>MVQQ01000085.1 GCA_002067555.1 Syntrophorhabdus sp. PtaB.Bin184 | reverse complement strand
TCCAGACTGGGGTTATGCTATGTCTGGTCAGCATATGTCGCCCCTCGATACACACAGTTCCCTGTTCGAGTGGAAGCAGGAGCTGCGGAGATCAAGGTAGGCAAGCGCAGGGTCATCGAATTCTTCATCTATCCCCTCATCAAGTATCTTGATGAGGGGATAAAGGTGCGGTAGGCGTCCAGATTGCCCCTCTGCTGGCGAATGACCAGATTGGCAGGAAACTGGTGCCTTCCGGACACAGAATGTTTCCCTCCATAGACGGCAGAAGGATAGTGAAGGTCAAGTTCGAAGGGGTGAAATAGTGGAGAAGATGGCTCCCGTCCCTTAACACGGCAGACCTGCAACTTCTCACGGCATTTTTCTGTGGTCCATCAATAGAATAAGCGAATAGTTGATTCGATCGGTCATCTCCCGAACTCTCTCTATCAGGGGCGGCGATCTTTGCAGTTTGTCTTTTCCTGGGTTCTGAAGCATGTGTTGTGCAGGTCCCGGAATTTCGCGTCGTGATCTGGTGGATATTGAAAGGGGCGGGATGGATCGATGCATGTCACTTCGGATTGTGCGGGATAAGAGATACGGCGGAGGTCCCCGATGAGTTTGTCCAGATTATACTTGAATTTCCTGTTGTTGCTTGACCTGTCGCTGTTATTGATTATCGTGGCAGGGTTGCTTCGTATGAGCAACAGCAAGAGTTTTTTCTCCAGGCTGGTAACGCCTGTTGAAAACGCCCCGGAGAGATTGAGAGGTCTCATTCGTAACGGGAGGGTTATTCTAGCTGTGATCGTTCTTTCTCTCATGCTGCTGTTCTGGGTTACCGCCTTTAATCCCTGGTATGCCTGGATAGGGTTTTTCGCCACGCTGGCTATGATATTCCTCTGTTTCAGAAGGCTATCACCCGTTCAATTCCTGTTGGTTTGTTCCGTAATAGGCCTGAGCTACCGCATAGCGTTCTATATGACGGAGTTCACGGTGATGTATCTGCTGACGATGGCTTTATTGACGGTCACCTACCTCACGAACCGTTACATGTTGTCGGAAATGTTCAGATCGGAAAGGACGAAAGCGGCCGTATCCGTCTTCGTCTTGTTTCTTCTCGTGAATTGCTCGATGATGGTGATCTGGCCCATTTCATATCGTCTGAAGGGATTGGGCTGGTTTTGAAGATATATGAAGGACGAAAAATGACGGTTGAACCGGGGAGGTAAGGAATGCCAAAGGTTACAGTGTATGTGAGGGTTCCCACGGTGGATTCCTTGAAAACCGATACCTACAATCATTCTTTCATTCAGCTCGGCGACAGTCCGACCGAGGTGTACGGCTTTGAACCCGCGGGAAAACCGGCCACGACGCAGCCCGGCAGGGTCGTCAATGACAGCTGGCGACTGAATGCGGGCGATTACCAGGCGAAGATGACCTTTGAGGTGACGGACGAGCAGTATAACAGGATAGTCGACGGAATCAACAAGGCTATCAAGGATCCGCCGAACTACAACCTGTTCTCGAACGTAACCGGAGATCCAGGCGACCGTCAGTGTTCAATGTTTGTAAACGACCTGCTGAGGTCTGCCGATGTCAAGACCGGCCTTACTGACTACGAAACGCCTTATACGCACTTCGGCTACATCAAAATGAAGGAATTGCTCGAACCAATGAAGGATCTCATGCCCGACCTGAACGAAAAGACCGACATTGACAGATTCATCAGGAACTTCTGGGGAGTTCCGTTTTCCTCGATCGAGGATGCGGTGAGGAATTACGCGGAGACCGGCCGGTTGGATGAGAGATTTCTGCGCGGCGTCGGGGATAACGATGGAGTCAGTCAGGATATGGCAAATCCGATTCAGACCGCCGCTCCGGAGAACGGTCAGGACGATGAGGAGGATATGTACGCCTATTCGTCGTTCTCTCCCGGGTGCTGAGCTCTAGAACACTATCGTCTTTGTCCGCCGCAGGAGCAGGGTCTCTGTGTGTTCCTTTTCCTTTTCCAGACCCTTCTTGCCCATCATTGCCTTTGTATAGATCTTGCCCTGTTCCACTCCGGGTTGGTCGAAGGCGTTGACGGAGAGGAGGTGGCCCATGATGGCGGTGACCATCTCGAAGAGGTAGAAGAGGGCTCCCAGGTTGTAGTCGCTTACCTCGTCGAGGAGAAGCGAGATGTTGGGGGTCCCGGCCTCGGTGAGCGACAGGCGGGTGCCCTGAAATTCGGCGTGGAAGAGGGACTTCATGTCCTTGTTGGCAAGGTACTGGACGTCTTCCAGATAGTCGAAGCTTGCGGGGATGGGGACCTCCTGCGTGGCGCTGTAGAAGAGGATGACGCACTTGTCCTTGGGGCCTTCGACATAGAGTTGAAGCTGGGAGTGCTGATCGGTGACACCCATCGATCTTGTCGGGGTCGGGCCGAGTCCCTTCTTGCCGAGGCTCTCCGCCTCGAGCTGCCGGAACCAGTCGGCGAAACCCGCTAGCCGTTCGCAGTAGGGCATGACGACATGTATCTTTTTCCCCGCCTTGTCCATCAGGTACAGGATGGCGGCGAGGACGAAGGCCATGTTCTCTTCGCCGTCATAGCGGACCGTGTGGGCGGCCATGCCCGCGGCGCCTGCCGACAGCCTTTTGATGTCGAGCCCCATGAGGGCTGACGGGAAGAGGCCCACCGGGGTCAATACGGAGAACCTTCCGCCCACGCCGTCAGGCAGGTTGAGGGTGGGATAGCCTTCCTTTTCCGCTATCCTGTTGAGGAGCCCCTTTTCCTTGTCGGTGATGAGGACTATCCTTTGCTGGTAACCCGCGGACCTGCGCATCAGTTCGTTGAAGAGCATGAACTGCGAGATCGTCTCCGGCGTCTCTCCCGACTTGCTGATGACGACGAGGAAGGTGCGGTCGATGTCGGGGATGACCGTTTCCACGATGGCAGCCATCTTGTGGGGGTCGATGTTGTCGAGGATGAAGTAGCGCGGTTTGCCGTTGCGAAAACGCTCCTCCATGTTGTGCAGGGGATGGAGAAGGGCCTCGAATATCGTCTGCGTCCCCAGCGAAGACCCGCCTATCCCGAGGATGACGAGGTTCTTGATGTCCATCGCCGCGGCTTTGTCCGCGAGCGCAAGCATCTCGTCGAACTGGAACTTTGTCTCCGGCAGCGTCATGAAGGCAAAGGGTTTCGCGAGGAGCCTCGTGTAGTAATCGCTTATGTTCGCAAGAGTTGTCGTGAGTTCGCCCGCGTCGATACCGTTCGCGCCGACGGCCTCGGCGAGAGCGTTCGTCAGGTCCATGGTTATCGTTTTCATCGTTTCTCCTCGAATACGCCCATGTGGCGGAACTTGTCGTAGCGCATCTGTTTCAGCGTCTCGGGGTCGATCTCGACAAGTTCCTTGAGATGGCGGTCGAGCACAACGCGTGTGCTGTCGAAGGTTTTCTGCCAGTCCCTGTGGGCCCCGCCGAAGGGCTCGTCAATGATCTCGTCGGCGACCTTGAGCTTGAGGAGATCGCTAGCTGTCGGTTTCAGCGCATCCGCCGCGAGAGGGCCCTTTGTCCCGTCCCTCCAGAGGATGGCGGCGCAGCCCTCGGGGGATATGACGGAATAGGTCGCGTTCTCGAGCATGAGAAGACGGTTGCCGACGCCTATGCCGAGCGCTCCTCCGCTGCCGCCTTCGCCGATGACGACGGAGATGGTGGGAACGCCGAGGGAGAACATGAAATAGATGCTCGATGCTATCGCCTCCGCCTGCCCCCGCTCTTCCGCCCCGACACCGGGGAAAGCCCCCGGGGTGTCTATGAAAGTGATAATGGGCTTGCCCCATCTCGCGGCCATGTCCATGACCCGCATCGCCTTTCGGTAGCCGTCGGGATGGGCCATGCCGAAGTTCCTGTGGGCCATCTCGCGGACGTCCTTGCCT
>MVQQ01000084.1 GCA_002067555.1 Syntrophorhabdus sp. PtaB.Bin184 | reverse complement strand
CGCGGACAGGCGCAACATCTACCTGGGGCGGGAGATAAAACACGGGGGCTGGTACCCCGACCGGGAGATACGCCTCTACAGGAAGGACCGGGGCGGATGGGAGGGCGGCATACACGCGAAGGTCCACGTGAAGGGACGTGTGGGGAACATGAAGAACCGCTACCTCCACACACCTTATGCCGATACGGCCCACCAGCTCCGGACCATCGACCGCTATTCCGAGGCCTTCGCCCGGGACCTTTTCACAGCCGGGCGCCGCTTTCACCTGGCAAACATGTTGCTCCGTCCCGTGTGGCGTTTCTTCAGGGATTACATCTTCAAGATGGGTTTCCTCGACGGCGTGCCCGGTATCATCATCATGGCATCGACCATGTACTACGTCTTCATGAAGCACGCCCGGTTGTGGGAAATGGAGAGGGATAAGGGAGGGAAGAAAGGTGTTCGATAACAAAGAGGTCCTTGTCACCGGGGGGCTCGGCTTCATCGGCAGCAACCTCTGCATAAAGCTCGTGGAACTCGGCGCGCGGGTCACCATCATCGACAACATGCTGCCGCGCCAGGGCGGCAACCTCTTCAACATACGAGACATCGCCGACAGGGTGACGGTCAACGTCTCCGATGTCCGCAACCAACTCTCCATGAACCATCTCGTCAAGGGAAAGGACTACATCTTCCACCTCGCGGGTCAGGTCAACCACGTGGACAGCATGAAGAACCCCCTGCAGGACCTGGAGATCAACTGTACGGGGACGCTCGTCCTCCTCGAGGCCCTGCGCCACCATAACAGGGACGCCGGGGTCATCTTCGCGGGCACGCGGGGCGAATACGGATCGAGCGTCAAGCTGCCCGTCGACGAGGACCACCCGACAAACCCCAAGGGCATTTACGCCGTGACGAATCTCACGGCGGAGAAGATGGTCCTTGTCTACGACGACGTTTATAAGATACGGGGCGTGTGCCTTCGCATCACCAACACCTACGGGCCGCGCCACCAGATGGCCCACGACGAGTACGGCGTCTTCAACTGGTTCATCCGCAAGGCCCTCGACGATGAGGAGATACCCGTCTTCGGCGACGGCAGGATACTGAGGGATTTCCTCTACGTCGAAGACCTCGTGGACTCCATGCTCAAGGTGGCGGCCGCGGACGAGGCCTACGGAAAGGTCTTCAACGTGGGCACGGGCGTCCCCGTCAGCTTCTTCGACCTTGCCGAGAAGATCGTTGCCATCGCCGGGACGGGCAGAACAAAGTTCACCGAGTTCACCCGGGAGCGCAAGGAGGTGGAGCCCGGCGATTATTACGCGGACATAACGCGCATAGTGAGAACGACGGGCTGGCGGCCGGTGACAACCCTCGATGACGGGATAGCCCGAACCATCGATTTCTACCGGAAGCACAGGAAAGAATACTGGTGACCCTTGAGGGATACCACGACTGAAAAGGACGGTGCGGTTCAGTGAACGTGAGAATATTCGACATAGAGAAGGACCATGCCGCGATAAAGGCGGATCTGGTGAGAACATTCGAGAAGGTGCTCTCCTCCGGGGAATATATCCTCGGCAGGGAGGTAAAGTCCTTCGAAGAGGCCTTCGCCGCCTACGTGGGAACGAAATATGCCGTCGGTGTCGCGAGCGGAACCGACGCGATCAAGATAGGAGGGCTTGCGCTCGGCCTTAAGGAGGGGGACAAGTTCGTCACCACCCCCAACACGTACATCGCCACGGCGATGGCCCTCTCCGAGGGCGGTCTCGTTCCCCGTTTCTGCGACATTGAGGAAGACTCCTACAACATGGACCCCGGTGCGCTCGAAGAACTTCTCGGAAAAGAGAAAGACATAAAGCTCTGCGTGCCCGTCCATCTCTACGGACAACCCTGCCGGATGGATGAGATACGGGACATCTGCGCACGGTACGGCGTCAGGATCATGGAAGATGCCTGCCAGGCCCATGGCTCCCGTTACAGGGACCGCAATGTGGGAACCTTGAGCGACGCGGCCGCCTTCAGTTTCTATCCCACAAAGAACCTGGGATGCTACGGGGACGGCGGAATCGTCGTCACCGACAGCGAGAACACTTTCACAAGGATGCTCATGCTCCGCGCCCACGGCCAGTCGGACAGGCATGTCCATGACATTCAGGGTTTCGTCTCCCGCCTCGACGAGCTTCAGGCCGCACTGCTTTCCGTCAAGCTCCCCCATCTCGACGAGTGGAACGAGGGACGTAGGCGCAACGCCTCTCTCTACGACAGGGGCCTCGAGGGTCTGCCCGTCTCCCGGCCTGTCACGATACCCCACGCCTTCCATGTCTATCACCTGTATGTCATTGCCGCCGAAGATCGGGAGGCGTTGAGAGCGTACCTCAGCGACAAGGGAATCACCACCCTCGTCCACTACCCGACACCCATCCATCTTCAAAAGGTCTACAGTTACCTCGGGTACGCTGAGGGTTCCTTCCCGAAGGCCGAGAAGACGTCACGGCAGATCATCTCCCTGCCCGTCCACCCCTCACTTCGGGAGGAAGAGATCGCTTTCATATGCCGGACGATAGCTGAATTCTACGGAAGATGAAGGTACTTCACCTCTTCAGCGACTGGAAATGGACGGGGCCTGCCGAACCGGTTCTCTCACTGTGCCAGAATCTCGGGGATGAGGGCGTGGACGTCGTCCTCGCCTGCAGAAGGTCGCCCGCCGATTTTCGCGAAAGGACCGTCGACAGAGAGGCAGGCAAGAGGGGGCTTCACTGCTACGAAGGTTTGAGGCTCAACAGGTATTTTTCCGCCCGCGACTGGTGGCATGACCTCACTTCCTTCAACCCGTACGTGTTGAAGGAGAAGTTCGACATCGTCCACACCCATCTTTCCCACGATTACTTCACCGCCGTTACGGCGCTTTCCTTCTCCAGGGCACGGCCCCTCCTCGTCAGGACGGACCACAAGCGGGACGGGCTTCCCGCAAACGTTGTCATGTCCTGGGCCATGGCGAGAACGGATGGCCTCGTAACCTACAGCGAAAGGCTCGCCGCGCGTGACCGGGAGAGCTTCGCCTTTCCCGAAGAGCGGCTTCGCGTCATCCCGCCCGGGATCACGCCTTACAACGGGCCGGTCAGGGACCTGCGCGCCGAACTCGGGATCGCTCCCGACGAACGCGTCATAGGCGTTATCGGCAGGCTCAAACCCGACCGCGGCTACGATATCATCCTCAGGGCCTTCGCTACGGTTCGGTCCCGCGTGGACAGGGTCAAGCTCGTCATCGTGGGCCGCAGTTCCCAGATGGAGACGAGCATCATGAAACCCCTCAAGGAGCTTGGCATCGAGAAAGACGTTGTGATCGCCGGATATCGCATCGATGACTACTTCTCGATGATATACACCTTCGATCTTTACATCATGATGCGAGCAGGGAGTGATGGCAGCGGCCGGGCGCTCCGGGAGGTGCTCAGCATGGGACGGCCGGCCATCGTGTCCGACAGGGGGATGCTCCCCGATCTCGTGGAGGACGGCAGTACCGGGTACGTCACGACCTGGGACGCGGCGGACCTCGCGGGCAAGATGGAGCTTCTCGTCAGCGACGCCGTCAGACGGCGCGCCTTCGGGGAGAGAGCCCGAAACCGCGCCGACAGGGAGTGGAGCTTTCGCCTCCAGGCAAAGGCCATGAAGAGCTTCTACGATTCCCTGATGACCATGGGCAGGCGCGTGTGATGTTCCTCTCCGGGCCCCTTATCGACGCGAAGTGACAGGGAATGAAGATCGGTCTCGCAATATACAATTTCGATCCCAGTAAAGGCGGCGCCGAACGTTACACTTTCGACCTCGCCCGGAGACTCGCCGGCAAGGGCCACGAGGTCTGTGTCTTCTGCGCCAGCGGCGTGGAGACGGAGGGTGTAAGGCTCATACGCCTTCGCACGAATTCCTTTCCCCGATGGCGTAGAAACCTCTCCTTCGCGCTGACGCACAGGCAGGCGCTCGGCAGGATCCGTCCCGATGTCATGCTGGGCTACGGCAACGTCCTCGACCTCGACGTCTACCAGAGTCACGGC
>MVQQ01000083.1 GCA_002067555.1 Syntrophorhabdus sp. PtaB.Bin184 | reverse complement strand
ATCATCAGTGGTCTTTATTCTCTAACAGAAGGGGGATCTATGGCTAAACCTATGGATCAATACAAATGGCATGAATTAACGGTAGGCTGTGTTATCGAAGATGTTGGAAATGCGATGGAGTACAAAACCGGTGATTGGCGTTCTTCCAAACCGGTCTGGAACTGGGAAAAATGTACGAAGTGCGGTCTCTGCTGGCTTTTCTGCCCCGATGCAGCCATCCGCCAGAGAGAGGATGGTTTTTATGAGGCGGATCTGGATTACTGCAAGGGATGTGGTATCTGTGCCAGAGAGTGCAAACCAGGTGCGATAACGATGGTCGAGGAGGAACGATGAGCACGAAAAAAGGCATCGAAGTGTCCATAGCGGCGGCGGAGGCTGCCAAACTCGCACGTGTCGAGGTCATCGCGGCCTATCCCATAACACCTCAGACCCACATAGTCGAGCATCTTTCCGAGATCGTAGCAAACGGCGAGCTCGACGCGGCTTACGTCAATGTCGAGTCGGAGCACTCGGCCATGTCGGCGTGCGTTGGGGCGAGCGCTACGGGCGCCCGGACATTCACGTCGACAAGTGCACAGGGCATGGAACTCATGCATGAGATCCTCTTCATCGCCTCGGCCATGAGGTTTCCCATCGTCATGGCCGCAGTCAACCGGGCGCTGTCATCACCCCTGTCCATATGGGGGGATCACTCCGACATCATGGCGGCCAGGGACACGGGATGGATCATGCTCTTCTGCGAGAACGGGCAGGAGGTCGTCGACTCGATCATTCTCGCATTCAAGATAGCCGAGGACAGACGTGTGCTTCTGCCGGTCATGGTGAATCTGGACGGTTTCTCTTTGAGCCACGTGATCGAGCCTATAGAGTTCCCGGCGCAGGAGGATGTGGACCGTTTCCTTCCTCCCTATGAAGCCCTGTACACTCTCCACCCGGACAAGCCCATCACGATGGGGGCCTATGGTATGCCCGAGCTCTACACTGAGGCGAAGTACGCGCAGGAAATGGCACTCCGCAATTCGAAGGCGGTGGTCAAGGAGGTCCTGGACGAATTCTCGACGGAATTCGGCAGGAAATACAGTATAGTGGAGACATATAACATCGAGAAGGCGGATACCGTTTTTATGGCGCTGGGATCTATAAACGAGAATATAAAGACGGCGATAGACAACCTGAAGGAGGAGGGGAAGGAGCTTGGTCTTGTTGCGCCGAGGCTTTTCAGACCTTTTCCCGCTGCTGAGCTTTACGATGTCCTGAAGGATAAGAAGAAGATCGTCGTGCTGGAGCGGGCAATGCCTGCCGGGGCCACGAATGGTCCGCTCTTCAACGAGATAGCCAGCCTGGCCGTTACCCATGGGCTCAATGCACAGCTGGAGAACTTCATACTCGGCCTTGGCGGCAGGGATGTGGAACCCGAGGAACTGATGGAGACTTACGAACAGGTCTCGTCCTCGACAAAGGTGTCCCATTCAGACAACAAGAATTACGGTGTGATAGGGGTGAGATCATGAGAATGAAGAGTCTTGAAAGATATACGGATAGTCCGGACTTCGAATACGCGACCTCGGGGCACAGGGCCTGTCAGGGGTGTGCCGAGATCCTTGCTCTCAGGCTGGGTCTCAAGGTCTTCGGCAAGGATACCATCGTGGCCATGGCGACGGGGTGCATGGAGATCATTTCGACCCCCCTTCCGACGACATCCTGGCGATTGCCGTGGATTCACGTTGCCTTTGAGAACACGGCGGCGGTGGCATCCGGGATCGAATCGGGCATAGGGATCCTCATGGATAAGGGAAAAATAGCCAGGAAGGACATCAGTGTCGTCGCGATAGCAGGCGACGGAGGGACGAGTGATATCGGTCTCCAGGCCCTTTCCGGGGCAATGGAAAGAGGACACAACTTCACCTATATCTGCGTCGACAACGAGGCATACATGAACACCGGAATCCAGCGTTCATCATCCACCCCCTTCGGTGCGATGACGACAACGAGCCCTCCGGGGAAGAAGAGCATCGGCCAGGCAACGCAGAAGAAGAACATGCCGAAGATAGCGGTTGCCCACAATATCCCTTACGTGGCCACGGCATGTCCTTCCTATCCCTTCGATTTTCTGGCGAAGATCAAGAAAGCGAAGTTAGCGAAGGGGCCGGCATACATTCATGTGCTGTCCGTCTGCCCCACGGGATGGAGAATACCATCGGATCAGGCAATTCACTACGGAAGGTTGGCGGTCCGGACGGGCATCTTCCCACTGTATGAGGTTGAGAATGGAAAATACAGGATTACCTACAGTCCCGAACCGTTAAGGCCGGTCAGTGAATACATAAAAGGGCAGGGGCGGTTCCGCCATCTGACGGACGACCTCATTACCCGGATACAGGAACAGGTTAACCGGGATTGGCAGGACCTGAAGAGTCATAGTGAGATGAAGTGACCTGTTCGGAATCAGAATGGAAGGCGCCCCCGCTTGAGGCAGGGGCGCCTTTTTTTTGGAGGAGTCTCCTTTTTGGCAGGAATTTTTGTGACATATCTCACAGAAAAGGCATGTTTATTCTGGTATCTTAAAAAAAATACTTGAAATGTGAGTAGGAAAGTATACAATATTATATCCAAATCTCCCTAACAGCGAGACAGATATTTCTTTTGTCGGACCGGATTTGGACGATAAATCACTTGAAGGACAAAAAAATGTTATTAGACCTTCAGAAAATTGGTGAGACTCTCAGGGAGAAAAGGGAAGAGAAGGGATTAACGATCGTCAACATATCCGACTCGTTATGCCTGCGCAAGTCGCTTGTGCAGGCAATTGAGAATGGTGACTGGAGTGTTCTTCCTCACGAGGTTTATGTGAGAGGTTACCTCAGGGAATATGCCCATCTCCTTGATATAAAGGATGATGTTCTGGGTCTCGACGTGCCGGCTGAAGAAACGGTCATGCCCGAGGTGCCCGTCACCAGGGAGGCGGTCAGCCAGCACAGGCGTGTCGGAAAACGGGCAATATTCTATCCCCTCATATTTGTCCTCATAATAGCGTTCTTTGTCCTGAATCAGTTATACAACGAACGCTCCGCCTCCAAATCGACGTCGAGAGAGGTGGCTCAGCCGGCATCCGTAAACGTCAGGACGACGACGGGAGATCAGGCGGCACTGCCGGAGTTCGTCGAAGTCAAAAAGCTGATGGTGACCTGTCACGAGAGAACCTGGGTCAGCGTTGTGATCGACGGGACTGAAAAGAAGGAGTTCATGCTCAACCCCGAGGACATTATCGTTTTGAACGCGAAGGACAATTTCGATCTACTCCTCGGCAACGCGGGTGGAGTGAAACTGAATTTGAACGGCAAGGAAGTGGAATTGACCGGCAAGAGTGGTGAGGTTAAACGAATAAAGGTTTCATGATCTGACAAACACGCAGGACACTATGACGTGAGCCGTTCCATCTCAGCGGAATCTATATCGAAATTCGCATAAACCTTTTGAACATCATCTGAATCTTCAAGGGCATCCATGAGTTTGAGCATGGTTTCCGCATTCTTGCCCTCAAGCTTCACGTAATTCTGAGGGATCATGCTGATCTCGGCCACGATGTGTGGTATCCTGTTCTCCTCGAAGACCTTCTTGAGGCTTTCAAAACTGGATATGTCCGTGTAGACCTCGATCTCGTTCTCGTCGTCCGTTATATCTTCCGCCCCTGCCTCAAGGGCAAGCTCCATGATTCTGTCGCCATCGACAGTCTTCTTGTCGAACGACATAAAACCTTTCTTACTGAAAAGCCACGAAACACATCCCGCTTCCCCCAGATTGCCATTCAGCCGGGAGAGGATGTGCCGTACCTCGGCGGTAGTTCGTTTCTTGTTGTCCGTCAGGACCTCGATGAGAATGGCGACCCCACCGGGACCGTATCCTTCATAGCTGTATTCCTCGTAAGCTTCGGCCCCATCGAGTGCACCGATACCTTTTTTGATCGCACGTTCGATGTTGTCCTTGGGCATGTTCTCGGCCTTGGCATTGTCAACAGCGACGCGCAGCCGTGAGTTTGACTCAGGATCGGCACCCCCTATGCGGGCGGCGGTTGTGATCTCCCTGATCAATTTTGTGAAGATCTTTCCGCGCTTGGCATCGGCAGCGCCCTTCTTGTGCTTGATAGAACTCCATTTGCTATGTCCTGACATCGTGCCCCCAGGATATCGAATGGTGGGCGATATTGGATTCGAACCAACGACCTCTGGTATGTGAGACCAGCGCTCTAACCATCTGAGCTAATCGCCCGTGCGTTTCTTTTTATTACATTCTTGTGAAAAAGTCAACCCAAGACAGGCAGGATTTCTGTTCAAATCTTCAATGGGATCGTATATTATCTTGCATTATGCGCTACGTCTTCGGCCCGGTCCCGTCGAGAAGGTTGGGGTATTCCCTTGGCGTCGATATCATCCCGCCAAAATACTGTACCTACGACTGTATCTATTGTCAGATCGGCAAGACCACGGATAAGGACATACGACGAAAGAGCTTTTACGATCCCGGGCTGGTAGCGGACGAGGTGGCGGGCACGGTTGCTTCCACCCGTGTGGATGTGATCACCTTTTCCGGTTCCGGCGAGCCCACGCTCAACTCCGATTTGGGCACGATGATCAGAAAGGTCAAGGAGAAGGTTGACACGCCCGTGGCAGTCATAACCAACGGGTCTCTTCTGCACGAAAAGGATGTCAGGGCGGATCTGGCAGAAGCCGACGTGGTCCTGCCTTCGCTTGACGCTGTCACGGAAGAGGTATTCCGGAAAGTGAACAGGCCCCAATCGTTCCTTGATATAGGAAAGATCATCGAGGGCCTCAAGGAGTTCAGGGCAGGGTATGCAAAACCCATCTGGCTGGAGATAATGCTCATAAAAAATATCAACGATGACCCCGATGAATTGAGAAGGATGGTGGAAATCGTTTCCAGCCTGGGTGTTGACAGGATCCAGCTCAACACCGTCACACGACCACCGAGCGAAGAGACAGCGGGCAGGATCGAAAAGGACGAGCTTAAGCAAATATGTGAGCTCTTCGGTCCCCGCTGCGAGGTGATATGCTCTTTTGAAAAGACCGGGGAGATACCCGCTCAGGCGGATTGGACGGAGATCATTCTTGAGACCTTGAAGAGGCATCCGCTCACGCTTGCCGACGTGGTGAGGACCACGAGTCTCTCCCGTTTTCAGGCAAGAACGAGGCTGAAGGCGATGGAGAAGAAGGGCCTCGTGAAGAGCTACGTCCTGGGCGATGATCTTTTCTATGTTGTTGCATAACCGTTTTATCCGGCCCTCTGTCCCTTTTTCAGCCCTCAAAATCATGTTGACAAAGGAGTGAGCCAACATTTACTATTACAGCTTAGAGAACGGCAGACACGCAGTTATTCCCTTGTCTTTACCCGGATATTCTTGAATATATCGCGCGAAGGAGGTTGTTATGAAGATCAGACGTGCCGTAGTCAGCGTTTCGAGCAAGTCGGGTTTGTCTGACCTGGCGTTGTTCCTGAGCAAGCTCGGTGTCGAGATACTGTCGACGGGAGGCACGAAGAAATACCTGGAAGGGATCGGACTTAAGCCCATCGAGGTCAGCGCGTATACGGGGTTCCCGGAGATCATGGACGGCCGGGTGAAGACGCTGCATCCCAAGGTCCACGGCGGGATCCTCAATATACGCGACAACGAGGAACATCAGCAGGCGATGAGAACACACGGGATTAACCACATCGACATGATAGTGGTCAATCTTTATCCTTTCGTAGAGGTGGTGAGCAAGGGTTGCACCTTCGAGGATGCCATCGAGAACATCGATATCGGGGGTCCTTCGATGATCCGTGCCGCCGCCAAGAACTTCAAGTATGTCACTGTCGTCGTGGATCCCGGGGATTATTCGAAGGTTATGGAGAACATGGCACAGAATGACGGCGCCACGACGGAGGAGCTGAGGTTCTACCTGGCGAAAAAGGTCTTTGCCCTGACAAGCGCCTATGATAGGGCGATTACCGATTATTTGTCGAAAATCTAATTAAATCCCGGGGGTTGGGTGTGAACGTTCTCGTGATAGGATCAGGGGGAAGAGAGCACGCGCTGTGCTGGAAGCTTTCCATGTCGGCCGGTGTCGACAAGCTTTACTGCGTCCCGGGCAACGGGGGCATATCGGACCTGGCCGAATGCCATGATATCGGTGTGGGCGATACGGCCGGACTTCTCGAATTCACGAAGAGGATGAAGGTCGATCTCGTTGTCGTCGGTCCCGAGAACCCCCTTGCGGGCGGGATCGTGGACGCCTTCGAGGCAAAGGGTATCCCGATATTCGGTCCCGTTGCCAGGGGTGCCGCCATCGAGGCGAGCAAGATCTTTTCGAAGGAGCTCATGAGGGAAAGTTCGGTACCTACGGCACCCTTCCAGGTGTTCGACGACCACGAGAATGCCCTGGGATACATACGGACGAAGGAGCCCCCCTTTGTCATAAAGGCGGATGGCCTGTGTGCGGGGAAGGGGGCTTACGTCATCAAGGATGCGGCCGAGGCGGAATCCGTCCTCAGGGAGCTCATGGTGAACGGCATTTACGGTGAAGCGGGCAGAAGGGTGGTCATCGAGGAATTCCTTCCCGGTGTAGAGGCGTCCTATCTCGCTTTTGCGGACGGCAACACAATCCTTCCCATGCCTGCGTCCCAGGACCACAAGCCCCTGCTCGAAAACGACCTCGGGCCGAATACGGGGGGGATGGGTGCGTACACGCCGATACCCTTTCTCAACGACGGATTGGAACGGGAGATAAGGGACGGCATCATGCTGAAGACGATCGCAGCCATGCGCGAAAAGGGCATCCGTTACAAGGGAGTTCTTTACGGGGGATTGATGCTGTCGGGCGGAAAACCCTATGTCATCGAGTTCAATGCGCGTTTTGGCGACCCGGAGACACAGCCGATACTGTTCAAGATGGAGAGTGATCTGCTTCCCGTTCTCGTCGCCTGCGTGGAAGGAAGGCTTCAGGACGTTGGAGCAATCAAATGGAAGGAAGGTGTGAGCGTCTGCGTCGTTGTGGCGTCAAAGGGATATCCGGAAAAGCCGGAGAGAGGCAAGGTGATCCGGGGCCTTGACAGGCTTGTGGGGAGGAAGGACGTAATGGTCTTCCATGCCGGCACGAAGAAGTCGGGTTCGGAATACGTGACTTCAGGCGGTCGCGTCCTTGGTGTAACGGCACTGGGGTCGACCTATGGGGAGGCTATAAGCAAGGCGTACGAAGCCGTGAACCTGATTGATTTTGAGGGGATGTACTACCGCAGGGATATCGGGAAGAAGGCCCTGACGGTGGGATAGACGTCATAAATACAACAAAGGCAGGAGGTTTTAATGTCCAAGGAATTCAATATCGGTGTGATACCGGGCGACGGGACGGGTCCAGAGGTCATAGCTGAGGGGATCAAGGTTCTCACGGCCGCATCGAAGAAGTTCGGTTTTTCCCTGAAACTGACATATTACGACATAGGCGGAGAGCGGTATAAGAGGACGGGCGAGACGTTGCCCGACAGTGTTTTGAGCGAATTGAAGCAGTTTGATGCCCTCTACCTGGGAGCCATAGGCCATCCGGATGTGAAACCGGGTATCCTGGAGAAGGAGATCCTTCTGAGAACCCGTTTTGAACTGGACCAGTACATCAACCTGAGACCGGTGAAACTGTATGAGGGTGTTGAAACACCGCTGAAGGACAAAGGGCCGAAGGAAATAGATTTCGTTGTTGTCAGGGAGAACACGGAGGGGCTTTACACGGGTTCAGGCGGGGTCCTGAAGAAAGGGACGAAGGATGAGGTGGCCGTTCAGGAATCGATCAATACGCGCAAAGGCGTGGAGCGATGCCTGAGGTTTGCCTTCGAATACGCGAAGAAAAGGAACCGTGAGAAGAAGCTCACCCTCTGCGGGAAGACGAACGTGCTCACTTTTGCCTTCAATCTCTGGGAGCGTGCCTTCTACGAGGTCGCGAAAGAATACCCCGATGTCACGACGGACTACGCTCACGTCGATGCGACGTGCATGTGGATGGTCAAGAACCCGGAGTGGTTTGACGTCATCGTGACGGACAACATGTTCGGAGATATAATCACGGATCTGGGTGCGATGATCCAGGGGGGCATGGGTGTCGCCTGCGGCGGCAACATCAACCCTCAAGGTGTCTCCATGTACGAACCCATAGGGGGATCGGCCCCGAAGTACACGGGAAAGAATGTGATCAATCCGATGGCGGCTATCCTCGCCGGAGGAATGATGCTGGAGTTCCTGTCCCTTGGCGAGGCATCATCTGCCATCGAAAGGTCGGTCCAAAGAGCGATCAGGGACGATCTCAAGTCGATGGAAGCAGGTAAAATGGGGATGGGGACAAAGGAAGTGGGCGATCTCATCGCACGGTACGTGGCGGAATAGGTCGCTGGATCTACAGTCGGCGATGGGAAGAAGGCACCCTGAGCTTCTTGCTCAGGGTGTTCCTGTTCATACCGAGGAGCCTGGCGGCCTTGGATATATTGTTATCGGTGATCTTCAAGGCAGCCTGGATGAAGATGGTCTCGATGTGCGAGAGGATGTTCGAATATACCTTGTCGCCGTCATCAACCTTCGATAACAATATCTTTTCGGCAATATTATCAAGTTTTAGATCAAGCAATGTGTATAAGTCACGGTAATCTTTCGTCATGATCGGATCTCTGGGTTAGCGTTTATCGTTGATGCTATATTAGAAGAAAAATGGCAGCTACTGTCAATAAGAATAAGTGAGAAAGTTGGTGGCGGCGGCAAGCGCGTCGAAAAGCTTTCTACTTCGGATGGTTAGCCTCGTAGCCCCTGGGGTTGGCGTTTCTAGTAATGCTGATAATGGATATTATGTTAACTCTCATCAGACTAAAAAAGTGGGAGGGGACGAAGCCCCTCCCTCCCTGTCCTTTCTGCCTGACCTACTGCATCATCTGGAAGTGAGCCCGACGATTCTTCGCCCATGCCTCTTCGTTGTGTCCCGGGTCAACGGGCTTTTCCTTCCCGTAACTGATCGTTTCCAGAAGCCTGCCATCGGCACCGAGACCGACAAGAAAGTTCCTTGTCGAGTCGGCTCTCTTCTGCCCCAGCACGAGGTTGTACTCCACTGTACCGCGCTCGTCGCAGTGACCCTCGATGCGCACTTTCTTGCCCGTGTTGGCGGTGTCGCGGAACCAGTTCATGTTCTCCTTGAGGATCGCCGCGTCGCCCTCGCGGATATTGTACCGGTCAAAATCGAAATGGATGTCCTTCAGGGCCATGGCGGCTGGGGCCACAGGCACAGGTGTCTTTGCCTCAGGCGGTGTCACGACCGCCGGAGGAGCAGCTGGCGGAGGAGTTTCACCCTTCATCTGCTGGTAGAAACAACCGCAGCCGCTCAGGGAAACTGCCAAGAACACAGCCATCACCAACAACACATATCTCTTTGTCATGATTGACCTCCTTTAGTATTTGGTTTGGCCTTTCGTTCGCTCCATTCATTTTCACGCTATACGTCAATTGTAGCACGCCGGGGAAGTTTTGCCACATCTATCAGCAGTTAATGTGTATCGATCTCTCAAAGGGATCCTGAGGAATATTCCACCCGAACCGACTGAAGACCCGAGGGGGCACGGGTTACCGAACCTTCAGAACCTTTACATCATCGAAGTCTTGCACCCTCTTCAAATCGAGCGGCCTCGTTATGATCCCGCCCTTCAGGCGACCGAAATCGATGGCCCCTGCGTTTACCCTGCGTACGCGCCGGTTATGCTGCGTGTGGTAGTACATCACCATGTTTTTCGTATCGTACACGACGGTCCAGATGGTGGAACTGCGCATCGCTGACATCGCTTTTCCGTGGTCCGACCCCTCGGCTCCGCCGAGGGGGAGGTTGAAGTTGTCGAGGATCCGGAGCATCTCGTACATGGTCTCGGGCCCATCGGCCGTCCTGCGCGCGCTTGCCGTAAAAGCTACGGCCCGGATGAAGCGTGAGGGAGGTGTGAAGTCACCCGGCAGGCCGATCATCCCGCTGCCGGCACCAAGGGGTGCAAACTCGATATCCTCGATCCTCTTGTCCGGCAGGGCCACCTGTGAGAGATTGACGTAGTTCCTGAGGTTCGTAATGTGCCAGTCGTAGGCGGGGGCGTTCGTCATGACGCCGAGCGGGGCGTCGAATATCTTCGTCTCCCCTTTTAGGAACTCAATGACGATCCTCTTCCCTGATGGCTCGGCGACTATAAAATGAACGGGCGGCGGGAACCCCAGGGCCTCCTCCACCACCGGTACGACACGGACCTTCTTCATCGCCGCCCGCACATCCTCGACGGTGGCGCAGGTGGTCAGAAGATACTGGGCAACGTCGGTCGGACCCATCGTCTCGTAAGCCTTGTCGGGAATATATCCTGTGTACTCCGCATAGCCCGGGTGATACAGGAGGCCAAGAGCCAGACCCTTCTCGTTGAACCCATCCGCCAGAACCTCTTTTTCCAGCATGTCGGTGCCCACGACGGCGTATTTCCCTTTCCATCCGTACCCTCCCCTGCCGTCCGGCGTGCGCCCCTTGAATAGATGGTCACGGGGGATGATGATGACCCGACCGTTGAGGTCAAAGGAGCCCCATTCCATGGTGCGACCGAGAAGGACAGCTCCGTCGCCAGCCTTCAGGGTAATAGCCGTGCACGCGTGCGTGAGTGGCGGCGCCCCGGCGCCAAGGAAACTCATTACGGTGAGGGCGATAAACCACGCCGATAGTTGTCTTCTGAATGGCTTCGTTGACATTTTTGTCCTCCTGTGTTTCTTGTTCGCATATCCTCTTGCCTTCTTAAGAGGTAATCCGTATCCTTTCCGTGCTGCATCCGTCCGCAGACCCCGGTTGTCCGCCGTCGATACCTGCATTATACACCAGCGCAGGGATGACAGGTATACTCACCTTCCGCCGCGCTCAGGCATTTGCCGTATTGACAAAAGATGCCAATCCGTTATTATATCGTTGCGAGGCGACCTGATGGATACGAGCACAAAGAGATCCTTTGAGATCCTCGGTCTTCGGGAGGATGCGTCCAAGGAGGACGCGGATTGCGCGTACCGCGCCCTCATCGCAGAGAAGACCGACTGGAGCGACGTCAAGGAAATCAACTGGGCTTATGAATGCGTCAGGCAGTATTTCGCCTCCAGCGTTACGCATGCCTCGGCGGGACCTGAAGCTTCCGCTTCGCCGGAAGAGTTCCACCCATCCTCCCCTCCTGAAGAGCGCATGACCGGTTCCGGTCGAAGGATCGCCGTGGTAGCAGCATCATTGATTGGGGTCGTCCTGGTGGTCCTTGCCGCCCTCCTCGCCTTCAAGGTGATCGCTCCCTTTCGCGCGCGTGGTACGGGAGACCTCTCAGCGATCATAAAAACCGTAAAGCCATCCGTCATCACCGTCACCACTGACGGCGCGGCCCGTGGCTCAGGCTTCGTGGTGAGCAAGGACGGGTACATCGTCACGAACGCTCATGTGATGCGTGAATTGACGGGCAAGGCGACCTTCTCCGACGGCTCCGTTGTGGACGTCGACCTCGTTATTGTCGACCCCGATAGGGATTTCGCGCTCCTGAAGGCCCGGCAGGTGCGGCAGTACCCTTTCCTGCGCCTCGCCGACAGCTCGGCCTGCTCCGAGGGCGATACGGTGATAGCGGCGGGTACCCCCCTTTCCTTCGAAACAACCTTCACGCGGGGTATCATCAGCTCCGCCAAACGGTTGTTCCCGGCCTACAAGGCCTCTTTTATCCAGACCGATGCGGCGCTGAGTCCGGGAAACAGCGGAGGACCGCTCATGAACCTTTCAGGTGATGTCATCGGTATCAATTCCCTGAAGATCTCGGGGTTGAGTGTTGAGGGAATGGGCTTCGCCGTGGCCATCAACGACGTGAAGCACCATATCTCGGCCAGACGACAGATGGGCGAGTCGGAGCTCGCGCGCCAACTGGCCCGTGTTGAAGAGAAGATGGAGGAGATGAATCAGTGGCGCGACCAGTCGTCGGGCGGAGAGGAGAAGAGAGCCCGGGACAGGATGGTCGAGGAGCAGTGGGAGCGCGACCGGCGGAGGAGAGAGTTCTCGGAGAAGGTCGAAGAAGCCAATCGGAGCCTGAGGGAGCAGAAGGAAAAAGAGGAGCGCCGTATTCAGGAGGAGGCTGAGCGCTACAGGTCCGGGATGCGTGATCAGATGGAGGCGAAGCGCAAGGCCCTTTCCGAATGCCTCCAGGCGGCTAACCATCGCTATCAGACGGCATGGAACGAATCATGCGCATCGATGAATCTAGGCATGCAGTGCAAGCTTCCCTATTCCTCGGCAAGTATACTGGAACAGCGCCTGATGCAGTCCCGGAATGAGTGTTTCAGGCTCCACCCCCAATAAACCACCCTTGCCTTATACGTTGTGTGTCGTGAAAGAAACATTTTCGTAATCACCCGGGAATTCACAAAAAACCCCGGAGTATTACCCCCCGGGGCCCTGTTGTTTTTGGTTGCGGGGACCGGATTTGAACCAGTGACCTTCGGGTTATGAGCCCGACGAGCTACCAAACTGCTCCACCCCGCTGTCGAATGCAATACTGTATAGGAAAA
>MVQQ01000082.1 GCA_002067555.1 Syntrophorhabdus sp. PtaB.Bin184 | reverse complement strand
CCAGAAAGGCGCCACGGGCGAGATCATACGTTATTCCAAGGCCGTGGGAGCGGACACCCTGCACATGAACTTCATCCAGCTCTTTCCCTTCGCCGAACCGGAAGCTGGTACCCTCGACAGGCCCGCCGTGTATGGCTTCAGCGGACCGGGCGTCGGGGTCATCTACGTCAGCAAGGCCGGGAAACGGTTCGTCAACGAACTGGACCGCAGGGACGTATGCGCCTTCGCCCAGATCGCTCTCGGGCCGAACATGAAACCCGCGTATACCATCTTCAATGACGCGATACCGCCCAAATTTGGCGGCAAGCCCGCAGAGGTAGAAGCAGGCATCAAGAAAGGCCGTTTCATAAAGGGCGATACCATCGCCGACCTCGCGAAGAAGATCGGTGCTCCCGCGGATGTCCTTGAAAAGACCATAAAGGACCACAACAAATACATCGCGGACGGAAAGGACCCCGAGTTCAACAAACCCATGAAAAAGACGATGGTCCCCATGGACAAGGGTCCCTACTATGCCCTCCCGATGTGGCCCGCCGTGCACCACACCATGGGAGGCCTGAGGATAAACACGAATGCTCAGGTCATCGATGTCTTCGGCGCGCCGATACCCCATCTCTACGCAGCCGGTGAGGTGGCGGGCGGAGTCCACGGCTCGAACCGTCTGGGTTGCAACGCCACGACCGAATGCGTCGTCTTCGGCCGCATCGCAGGCAAGAACGGAGCCAAGGAAAAAGCATAACAGCCGCTGCAAGAAACCAGGGCCACCCCAACGGGTGGCCCTTTTTATTTGTCTTTGGCCTTTATTGACCCTTAACAGGCTGTTGATAAACTCATTTTCTATGTCATTCCGGCTTTAGGCCGGAATGACGAAAGAGCACGAACCGCCTTCAGAAATCACTTTGTCAACAACCTGTCAAGCGGTTCAAGCGGTTCAAGCCGTCTTTCACCTGAACACGTTATACTTGACTATCGTAAAGAACGCCTTGATGCCGTCGCGCCAGGTGATCTTTTTGCCCTCCTCGTAGGTCCTCCCGTAGTAGGAAATGGGGACCTCGTAGATACGCCATTTCCCCTTTGCCACCTTCGCGGTGATCTCTGGCTCCACGCCGAAGCGGTCGGATTCGATCGTTATCGACTTTATGACCTCTTTCCTGAAGACCTTGTAGCATGTCTCCATATCCGTGAGATTAAGGTTGGTGAACATGTTGGACAGAAGCGTGACGGCGGAATTGCCCACGAAATGCCAGAAGTAGAGCACCCTGTGCGGCCCGCCGAGGAAGCGCGATCCGTAGACCACGTCGGCCTTTCCCTCGAGGATGGGGCCGAGCAGAACAGGGTACTCCCTGGGGTCGTATTCCAGGTCGGCGTCCTGAATGAGGACGATGTCCCCCGTGGCCTCAGCTATCCCGCGCCTCAAGGCCGCGCCTTTACCCTGGTTCTTCTCTTGAAAGATAGCGACGATGCCTTCCTGGTTCCTCAGGTATTCCCGCGTCCCGTCCGTCGAGCAGTCGTCGACAACGATGATCTCTTTATCGTAAGGCGTCTCTTTCACCTTCCGGAGGATCTCATCGATAAACTCGATCTCGTTGTAGGCGGGAACGATGACGGATAAGAGCATAGGGTAATGTTATATGGACACCTGGAAAAATTCAAGAATGAAAAGAGAAGAAAGGGTGATGGACACCCATTACCCATTACCTGTTTCTTTTTTTCCTTCTTTGTGTCATATTCTCTAAAAGATGGAAATACCCTACCTCGAATATTTCGGTTTTTCGGAGAAGCCCTTCGGGATGTCTCCCGACCCATCCTTCTACTATGAATCAGCCGAGCACAGGCAGGCCATCGACCATCTCACGTTCTTCCTTGCCCAGCAGGAAGGGTTTGCCCTCATTTACGGCGACGTCGGCTCGGGAAAGACGACGATCTCACGGATATTCCTCAACACCCTTGACCGCGATACCTACAACACGGCCCTCATCCTGAATCCCGTCGCTGATGAGGCGGAGTTCATGAAGGAGGTGCTCGGCGAGTACTCTGTCAGCGATATACCGGAAACAAAGAAGGAGCTCTACGACAGGCTCAGACGCTATCTCCTCGAGGAGTTCCAGAAGGGAAAGACGAATGTCCTCATTATCGACGAAGCGCAACTCCTCTCATACGAGCTCCTGGAGTTCATCCGCCTTCTCTCCAACATAGAGACAGACAAGCAGAAGATACTCCACACCGTCTTCTTCGCCCAGCCCGAGTTCCTCGACAAGCTGAAAGACCCCGCGATGCGCCATCTTTCCCAGCGCATAACCGTCACATACCGTATAGAACCCCTGACCTACGCCGAAGCAAAGGCTTACATAAACTACCGCCTCTTCAAGGCAGGGGCCAAGGGATCCCTCGAGTTCCAGGACAGGGCGATGAAGCTCATACACACGGCCTCACGGGGATATCCCCGCCTCATCAACTACATCTGCGACCGCTGCCTTCTCGTCCTGTATGCGAAGTCCAGCTTCTCGGTGGACGGTCACGTGGTCTCCAGGGTCATCATCGAGGAAAGCATCCCCCTTTCCACCACGAAACACACGGAAGACTCCAAAAGGCTTGGCTTGAGGCGCCCTCTTCTCATAGGAGGAACCATAGCCGTCGTCGTGATCGGCGCGGCCGGCTACTACTTCATGATCAGCGGGGCCTTCAAACTCTTCTCACCGGCAAGACCCCACACCCAACAGGCATCCGTCGGGCAAACGGTACCGGCAACGGCGGCGGCCAACACAGCGCCTCCCGCGCAGGCGGCTTCGGCGGCCCCGCCTCCCGCACCCGCGACACCAGCAACCGCTCCCCGCCCGGTTGCTCCACCAAAGCCCGCGCAACGAGACATCATCCTCAAGAAGGTCTACGTCAGCGCCGAAGCGGCGAATGTCAGGTCCGAACCGAACATCAACTCCGCCCGTATCGGCGTCATCGTGAAGGATGAATCTCTCAGGGTCATCGCCGAGAAGACCGGCGCCGACAAAGTGAAGTGGTACAAGATAAAACTCTACGAAGGCCGCGAAGGCTGGATCTCCGAAACGGTAGTAACTGAAAAGACGGG
>MVQQ01000081.1 GCA_002067555.1 Syntrophorhabdus sp. PtaB.Bin184 | reverse complement strand
CTTCGTGTTTATGACCTCGTCTTCGCCGAGAATGATGAAGTTATTAATGCGCCCGCCGGTCCCGAGGCCCATCTTCGCGAGCTGTTCAAAGTCCTTGAGGAAACCGAAGGTCCTCGCGGGGGCGATGTTGGCGACATAGTCGTCGCGCCCGGCGGCAAAGCGGTAATGCTGCGTCCCGATGGGCTTCTTCTGTTCCAGGAGATAGTCGATCTCGAAGTGGTCCGATGGCTCCGCCGCGAGGTACTTCCCGTTCTGCAGGTTGGGGAGCTCCACTTTTTCCGTGATGACGAGCGGTTCGATACCGTCGGCCTGGTCGATGACCTCGGCTTCCTCGATCTTTGTGCAGATCTCGATGGCCGAGCCGTCGAAGATCGGTATCTCTTCGCTCACCTTGACGAGAAGGTTCGTGATCCCGTACATATGACAGGCAGACAGGAGGTGCTCAATGGTGCGAACAACGCTGTTCTTGCCTTTCACAGACGACGCGTATCCCACGGAGAAGACGTAGTCGATGTAGGCCGGTATCCGTTCCCCGTCGGGAATGGTCTCGAAGACTATACCCGTGTTCTCCGGCATGGGCAGGAGGATCATTCCCGTTTTCACCCCGGAATGGAGTCCCACCCCGTAAACGACAGTGCTTTTTCCAATGGTTTTCTGCTTTTCCCTGGTGCGTCCCGGTGTCACTTCCAGCTTGAAATCCGCAACAGACGGATCGTGCCTTGAACCGGCGCCGATGCTGCGGGAGACGACCTCGAGCACCTTGTCGATGGAAAGAGGTTTTTCGAGAAAATCATAGGCACCCATCTTGACGGCCTCCACCGCCGTCGAGATCGTTCCGTGTCCCGATATGACCACCACCTTCGCGTCGTCCTTCCGGGTGCGTATCTCCTTGAGGACCTGGATGCCGTCAAGTTCGGGCATCCAGACATCGAGGAGGACCACGTCGGGGGCTTCGCGCTCGAAGATAACCAGGCCTTCCTTGCCGTCGGTGGCCTTCAGCACCGAGAAGCCTTCGTCCTCGAGGATGCCCGAGAGGGAGTCGAGGATGCTCCGTTCGTCGTCTATGATGAGAACCTTGTTCATGACGCAATATTCTATACGAAATGCCGGTAACTTACAAATACTTGTGACGCGAGGGGTCCTCGTTAGGGACAGACGATCTTTGCCAGCCTGTCGACGATGGTCTCGGGCGGGATATCCTCCCAGTCTTTCTGGCTCCCCGTCTTTCCGTAGTCCAGCGTCCTGCCGTCCTCAGACACCTCGAAGACCTTTAAGATCGCGTATTGCCGTGGCTTTTTGCCGCACTTCACGTCGTAGAGCGTGAAGCGGTGGGCAAGGGTCTCCATCCCCGTTGTGAACATGCCGTTCCTTCGCCGCTTGAGGATGTAATTCTCCCTGCCTTCCTTCGAGTATGTTAGTTTGTCCCAGGCACCGACATCCTGCCCGGATTCTCCCTGCTTTTTCTCGATAACATAGTGGTGTTTACCCTCCCCGTTGGTGATGAGTGCCTGCCATCCGGTCTTCTCTTCCATTCTTGGAAGGGTGCCCTCGATCGAGGCCTTGAGGGTTCTTTTCTGCTGGAGGTGGATGGCTATGACGGCGATGGCGACCACCACTATACCTATGATGACGCCCATCGTCAATACCGTTTTGAAGGATAGAGTTTTCTTAGGCAAAGAACATTCCTTTCCGAGAGCGCGCCGCTCGCAGGCCCTCCGGCGATTTTTTTCCAAACCATACCATCGAACAGGGCCCTTTGCAAGAGCGGCGGCCAAAATTCTTGCGTCTTTTGCAAATTCCTGTTTTATGGTATATTAACAGATAAAACAGGGGAAAGAGAGGATTGTTGGACGAGAAAACTGATGAAGGATTGTTACGGCTGTCCTTCGATGATATAAACGTGGCAAGAAGTCTCTTCGGGCCCCGTGAAGAGAACATCAAGTACCTCAGGAAATACTTCAATATCAAGGCGAGCATCCGGGGTAATCACCTCACCCTTATAGGGGGCAAGAAGGATATTGAAGACACGGGGAAGGTCATAAACGAGCTTCACGGTATCGTGAAGAAAGGCTTTCCCGTAAACGTTTCCGACATCGACCACGCCGTAAGGTTCGTCGTCAATGCCCACGAGACGGCCGATGACATGGAGAAGGACCAGATATACATCGCCGGCTCCAGGAAGCTCATCACCCCCAAGAGCAAAAACCAGAGGCAATATGTCCACGCGATGAAGAAGTATGATGTCGTGATCGGCATCGGCCCGGCCGGCACGGGCAAAACGTACCTTGCAATGGCGATGGCCCTTGCCGCCTATTACAGGCGCGAGGTGTCGAGGATCATCCTCACCCGTCCCGCGATAGAGGCGGGTGAGAAGCTGGGGTATCTGCCGGGCACCATGTACGAGAAGGTCAACCCCTACCTGAGACCCCTCTATGACGCTCTCTACGACATGGTCGACATGGACCGTGCCACACGGCTCATAGAGAGGGGGGTCATCGAGATCGCGCCCCTTGCCTTCATGCGCGGCAGGACCCTCAACGACGCCTTCATCATCCTCGATGAAGCCCAGAACACCGCCTCGGAACAGATGAAAATGTTCCTGACGAGGCTTGGCTTTTCATCGAAGACGGTAATAACCGGCGATATCACCCAGATCGACCTTGCCGACAAGAAAACAAGCGGTCTCGTGGAGGTCAGGAGCGTCCTGAAGGGCGTCAAGGGGATCAAGTTCGTCTATTTTACCGAAAAGGACGTCGTGCGCCATCCCCTGGTGCAGAAGATAATCAAGGCCTACGAGGCGCGGCGCCTGGAACTGGAGGAATCGAGGAATGCAGAACGGAAAGGATAAACCTCCCTCGTACCTCCGCTACGCGAAACTGATCATCCTTGTTTGCCTGACCCTGGCGCTGGCCCTCATCGTCAGCATAAAGAACCCCTTCTTCGTTGCCGAATACCAGTTGGGCGACATAGCCAGGGAGAACCTGCGGGCGCCAATGGACTTCTCCGTTCCCGGCACGGACATCACCGTGAAGAAGGGCGAGGTGATCGTGCGGGAGGGCGAGAGGATCAACGCGGACCACCTTTCAAGGATAGCCGTGTACAACACGCTCGAAAGGCGCGAGGTCTTTGCCGTCACGAAGTTCGCGGCCGTCTTCATCCTTCTTTTTCTCCTCATAGCCATCCTGTACGAATATTCGGAAAAGAACATCAAGAAGTTCTATCTCTCGAAGAAGGACCTCATCTTCTGTTCCGTCTTCACCGTTTTCTGTGTGGCTCTGGTGAAGTCTTTTCACCTGATCTTCGAGAGCTATGCGCAGAACCGTCTCGAGGACCTTTTCTACATCATTCCCGTGTTCGTTTTTGCGATGGTGGTGCGCATCGTCCTTTTCTCCGAGATCGCCATCATCTTTTCCCTCGTCTATTCCGCGGCCCTTGCCTTTTCCTTCGACGGCAGCCTGCGCATTTTCCTTTACACCTTCGCGGGTTCCATACTGGGGGCGTACTTCTCGGGCAAGTGCGAGAACCGCAATACCATCCTCAGGGCGGGCATTTTCACGGCCTTCCTGATGTGTCTTTTCATGCTTGCCGCCGATGTTTTCACGGGCCGGTCATCGGGAAGCGTGGCCTTGAGAGTGGCGTTCGTGATCGTCAACGGCATCGCCGGCAGCTTCATCGTCCTCGGGCTCCTTCCCGTCATTGAAAGTCTTTTCGACTACACGACGGACATAAAGCTCCTGGAGCTTGCCAACCTCGAGCACCCCCTGCTGGGGGACATGATGCTCAATGCTCCGGGGACGTACCATCACAGCATAGTCGTCGGCAGCCTGTCAAAGGCGGCGGCCGAGGCCATTGGCGCCCATCCGCTCCTGACCCGGGTCGCGGCCTACTATCATGATATCGGCAAGCTGAAGATGCCCCATTATTACATCGAGAACCGGACCGGTTCCGAGGATGCCCACGCGGGCATTACCCCGAACATGAGCGCGCTTATCATCATGTCCCACGTGAAGGAGGGGGTGGAGCTGGCAAAGGAATACAGGCTCGGGCGAAGGTTGACGGACATCATACAGCAACACCACGGCACGAGCCTCACGAGTTTCTTCTATTCGTTTCTCCCGCTGCAACCGGGGTCTTAAAGGTTTTGCTCTTTAATACAGGGAAGACGATGCCCTTCCCAAAACGGTTCCATTTTGGGGGCCTCAGTTGAAGCGGGATGGAGCGGAAGCCGGCATGGAGATGCGCTGAGCGGAAAAGGCTTTTCCATTAGTATAGAGGAAATCCTTTCCAATTTACAACTGTGAAAAGCCATTTTTCAGGGCTAATCCCAAAAGAACAGGATAATTCCTCTCCAGTGGGATGCAATCACTATAATGTGATTGCCCTAGCCGTTTTTCTCCGATTCCCGACAAAAGTCGTGGAAGGAAACAGCATTGCTCCGTACAATGCAAGCGACAGTATGAGAGAGTGTAAACACAGAAAACAGTAAAAATGATAGGAGAAAAACAGGATGAACGACAAATCTGTAAACGACAAAGATGACCGGCAGCTATCCGATAAGCGGGTCAAGTTCTCGATCGGCTACCTGATCGCGGCCATTGTGATCATGACCCTGATCCGCGCCTTTCTGGTCGCGCCGCTGTCGGCCCAAAATACAGAGATCCCTTACAGCGAGTTCAAGCGCGCCCTGAGCGCCGGGGAAATCCAGAGCGTCACCGTTGACGAGAACCTCATCACCGGCGTACTGAAGGCGGAGGAAAAGACCTTTTCCACCGTGCGGGTAGAAGACCCTGAGCTGATCCATGCGCTTGAAGCGCAGAACGTCGAGGTGACCGGGAAACCGCCCAGCGACGGCGGCCTTTCGGCGCTGCTCGGCTGGATCCTGCCGCTGGCGCTGATGGGCGCCTTCTGGTACTTCATGCTCAAACGCATGAGAGGCGG
>MVQQ01000080.1 GCA_002067555.1 Syntrophorhabdus sp. PtaB.Bin184 | reverse complement strand
CAGAGCGTAATTGACGATGTTCGTCACTGAGACGAGACAGGAAAGAACCAGAAAGGCGATCCCGATGGAGAGCATGTCCCTGTTAGTGTAACGGCCCTGTTTTCCCCTGTCAATGCTCTGGGGGGTTAAGGGGATAGGACCTGTAGGAGGTATGGGACCTATGGGACATATAAGACATATAGGACGCTCAGGACAAAAAAGCCCTTCCGTGTTCGCGCCCTCTTTTTTTGTGACTTGTGACCTGTGACCTGAGACCGTCTTTAGACGGTCTTTGTCTTGTGGTATTCCTCTTCCATTTCCATGAGGTTCTTGCCGAAGGCGACGGCGTGCTTTTCCATCTCCTGCGCCGCGCCCTCGGAGTCGCCGGCGATGACGGCTTCCACGGCGGCGTCGTGGAGACCCGCGGGGTGAAGCTTCTCCGTGTCCGGTTTGACGGCCTCGACGACCTGCTTCGTGAGCCTCATGACACAGGTGACGAGGGCCTCGAAGAACCGGTTCCCGCACATTTCGGCAAGGATATAGTGGACGGTGGTCTTTCGGTCGACCTCTTCGGAGAGCGTCGGCCCGGGGGTCTTCTCCGCCTCGAGGGCGGCCCTCAGGCGCCCGGCGTATTCATCGTTTGTCCTGAGCGCGGCGAGGCGGGCCACCTCGGGTTCTATGAGGCGTCGGACATGATAGAGCTCCGGGATGGATATCTTCTCGCAGAGGAAAAGGTCGAGGAAAGAATTGGCGAGCTGCTGGAAAGACAGCTCGGTAACAAAGGCACCGCCGGTGATACCCTGGCGGGTAAGGACGAAACCGGAATTCTCGAGGGCCCTCAGCGCTTCCCGGATAGCCACCCGGCTCACCTGGAATTCCTCGGCCAACTCCCGTTCGGAAGGCAGTTTGTCGCCAGGTTTGAAATGGCCGAGGAGGATTGACTGTTTTAACTGTTCCGTCACCTCGTTGGATATCCGCAAAGGCCTTATGGGCGTGAACATGGGCATTGTGTTGCTCATATCATATGCCAGGTGCCTGGCAATTGCAATAAAATATTTGTTGACAAAAACATTTTATAGGGATAAATATTAGACCAATAGATAAGGACAACTGGGGGGGGATAAAATCGTTCGGATCCCCGAAAGACAAAACAAAGCGGACGAAATCCCATGTATGCGGCAGCACATCCCATTGCGGGGTACACTAAATAACAGGGGGTTCGTTATGAACAGGAGGAGTGGTATTGGTGTAACGGCAGTCGTCTGTATGTTCGTGTTTGTTCTTCTCGCGGGTTCCGTTCCGGCATATGCTCAGGAGAAGGTGATCAACCTTAATTTCTCGAATTTCTTCCCGGCGTCACACAAGAACAGCATCATCATGGCGGACTGGTGCAAGGAGGTGGAGAAGAGAACGAAGGGCAGGGTGAAGCTCACCTATTATCCCGGCGCCGTTCTGACCCCGGCGGGCCAGACGTACGACAGCGTCGTGAAGGGAATCGCCGACGTGGGTGAGAGCGTCCTCGGTTACACGAAGGGCAGGTTCCCCCTGACGGAGGTCATCGATCTGCCGCTGGGCTACAAGAACGCCTATGTCGCCACGAAGATGATCAACGCCTACTTCAAGAAGTTCCAGCCCAAGGAGTTCGATCAGGTAAAGGTCATGTACCTTCACGCCCATGGACCTGGCATACTTTTCACGAAGAGGCCCGTCAAGAACCTCGAGGAGCTCAGGGGGATGAAGGTCCGCTCCACGGGTTTCAGCGCCAAGGTCGCCGCCGCGCTGGGAGCCTCTCCTGTAGCGATGCCCCAGACGGAATCCTACGAGGCGCTCCGGACCGGTATCGTCGAGGGCATCCTGAACCCCATAGAGGCGATGAAGGGCTGGAAGATCGGCGAAGTGGTCAAGTACACCATCGAAAACTACGGTTCCGCGTACAGCACATCCTTTTTCGTCGTCATGAACAAGAGCAAGTGGAACTCTCTCCCGCCTGACATCCAGAAGATCATAGAGGGCATAAACGAAGAGTGGATGGAAAAGCAGGGCAAGCAATGGGATGCCATAGACAAGGAAGGCAGGGAATTCATGACGCAGCGCGGCAACAAGTTCATCGCCCTCACGAAGGCGGAGGACACGAGGTGGGCGGAGAAGGTGCGCCCCGTCATCGATGAATACGTGAAGGAACTCAGGACAAAGAACCTTCCCGGTGAAGAGGCGCTGAAGTTCTGCCTCGATTACCTGAAGACGCACCAGTAATTGGCAGCCCCACGCATTGCGGGCCGGGACTACCCCCTCCTGAATGGGCAACGGCAACCGGCTCGCAGTGCCTAAAAATGTGATCGGAGTTGACGAAAATCAGGGAGGTTGCGGCGATATGGCTCATCAGATGAATTCATACTGGAATCCGATCCTCGAGACGATGCCGAGGGAAAGACTGCGCCGGCTCCAGCTCAGGAAATTCAAGAGGGCAGTGGAGTACGCGTATGAGAACTCGCCTTTCTACCGAAGGCTTTACAGTGCCGCTGGCATGGAGCCCGGTGACATCAAGACCTTCGAGGACATCGCGAAGGTCCCGAAAACGGACAAGGGGATGCTGAGAAAGGTGCAGGAGAATCCGCCCTTTCCCTACGGGGATATCCTCACCGTCCCCCTCGACGAAGTGACGGAGTTCAGGCAGACGAGCGGCACGACGGGCACTCCCGTCTATCAGGCCGATACCTGGCAGGACTGGGAATGGTGGTCCGAGTGCTGGTCGTATATACTGTATTCCCAGGGGTACAGGACGTCGGACAGGGTCTTTCTGCCTTTCGGCTACAATATCTTCGTTGCTTTCTGGGCCGGGCATTACGCGTTGGAGAAGATAGGCTGCGAGGTTGTGCCGGGCGGCGTCCTCGACACCGAGGCCCGCATTCTCAAGATGCAGGAGCTTAGGTGCACGGCGTTCATGGCGACGCCGACGTACGTTTTGGGGATGGCCGACACGGCGCGGAAAATGGGCATCGACCCGACCCGGGACCTCAGCATACAAAGGATAACCTGCGCCGGCGAACCCGGCGCCAGCATTCCGGCGACCAAGAAACGCATCGAGGAGGCCTGGAACGCGAAGGTCTACGACCATGTAGGAGCCACGGAGATCGGGGCATGGAGCTACGAGTGTCTCGCGCAGTCGGGGGGGCTTCACGTCAATGACGCCTTCTTTCTCGTCGAGATCGAGGACGTCGAGACGGGCGAGATCATAGACACCCCGGGAAAGAACGGCAAGATGGTCATAACGGCCTTCGACAGGATCGCGAAACCTTGCATACGTTTCGATTCCAAGGACGTCATCCGGTGGTCCGACCGTGACTGCGAGTGCGGCCGGACCTTCAGGATGATCGACGGCGGAGTGGTAGGCAGGGTCGACGACATCACGAAGGTCAAAGGCGTGCTCCTGGCACCGACGGCCATCGAGGAGGTGGTGAGGAGCATCCCGGAGATCGGCAACGACTACCAGGTGACGGTGACCAAGAGGGGCGACATCGACGACATCCTCCTCGAGATAGAGATGATGCCGGGGATGGAGACGAAACAGGAGGAGGTCCTCGGCCGCCTGAAAGACCAGTTGCGCGTCCGGGTGAACCTGGGCTTCAAGATCACCGTCCACCCCTTCGGCGCGGTGCCGAGGTACGAGGTGAAGGCAAAGAGGTTCAGAGACCTCAGGAAACACTAAGAAACGGTCTCAGGTCTCAGGTCTCAGGTTCCAGGTTTTTAACTGGCAAACCGGAACGGTCTTTCCCTTGAGACCTGGAACATGAAACCGTTTTTTCAGGAGATGACCATGATGGATGACGCGAAGATAGCTGAGATGGACAGGAAGGTGGAGGCTCTCAGGGAGATGGTGCAGGACCTGATCGATTCCGCGGGAGACGTGGAGGCCGTGAGGAGAAACGCGAAACGCATACTGGCAAGCGTGAAGATGCTTGAGCTAAACATCTGCGACATAGCCCCCACCGGGGTCTGAACGGAAGGAACGTGGACATCGTATTCAACGGTGTACGCGAGAGCGTACCGGATAGAACTACCATATCGGACCTGATCATGAGGACAGACGAAAAAGACAGGTCGCTCATCGTGGAGGTGAACAGGAGATTCATCTTTCCCGGTGACTACGGAAAGACTTTCCTGTCGGAGGGCGATACGGTAGAATTCATCAACCCGGATTTTGGAGGATGAAGGAAAGACAAGGAGGTTTCGATGTTATTGCTGCCTAAATTCGATTATGAGGAGCCGAAGAGCCTGCCGGAGGCCCTGGCGATGCTTTCGGAGTTGAAGGGAAATGGAAAGGTGATCGCGGGGGGCACGGACCTTCTCGTGAACATGAAGAAGGGGACCGTCAGGCCGGCATGCCTTGTCAGCCTGAAGAAAGTGGAGGCGCTCCGGGAGATCTCCGGGGAAGACGGCGGGCTCTCTGTCGGGTCTCACGTGACCATATCGGAGATAGCCGACTCGGACCGCGTGGCCTCGACCTTCCCGGTGCTGGCACGGTCCGCGTCCTGTCTCGGCTCTCCGCTCATCAGGAACCGTGCCACCATCGGGGGGAACATCGTGACGGCACGGCCGGCGGCGGACCTCCCTCCCGCCCTTCTGGTACTGGGGGCCAGGGTGGAGCTTAGAGGGAAAGACAAGGACAGAACGGTGTCCCTGGACGGTTTTTTCACGGGACCGGGGACTTCGGTGATAGAGACCCGTGAGGTGCTGACGCGGATCGTCATACCTTCCCCGCCGCCGTTCACGGGTGCCGACTATATCAAGCTCGGCCACAGGGCCGCACTTGAGATCGCCATCGTCGCGGTGTCCTCAAGACTGACGCTCGACAAACCTGACGGGGTGATCGTCGATGCACGCGTCATCCTGAGCTCCGTGGCGCCCACCGCCATACACGCGGTGTCGGCGGAAAAGGCCCTCATGGGCCAGCGCCCGTCGGAAGACCTCTTTGCGAAGGCCGCCTTGCTTGCGGTCGGTGACTCATCTCCCATTACAGACATACGCGGCGGAGCCGAATACCGCCGGGATATGGTCAACACCCTCGTAAAGAGGACACTGCTCAAGGCTTTCAACGATGCCCGGGACATGAAAGGGGGGAATGCGTGATGAAAAAGCTGATCACTCTCACAGTCAACGATACGGAATACGAGGTGGCGGTTGCCCCCAACAGGACCCTGACCCAGGTGTTGCGCGAAGACCTGAACCTCCTGGGAACGAAGGAGGGATGCGGCGTGGGTGACTGCGGCGCGTGCACGGTGGTCCTCGACGGCAAACCGGTGAACTCTTGCCTTGTCCTGGCGGTCCAGGCCGACGGCTCCCGCATAAAGACGATAGAAGGGGTGGCCCACGGCGACTCCCTTCATCCTGTCCAGGAGACATTTGTGGAACTGGGTGCCATCCAGTGCGGTTTCTGCACTCCCGGAATGATCCTTTCCGCCACGAGCCTTCTCGAGAAGAATCCCCACCCGACAGAGCAGGAGGTGAGACAGGCCCTTTCGGGCAACCTCTGCCGGTGCACGGGGTATCAGAAGATCGTGGAGGCGGTGCAGGAAGCTTCCAGAAGAATGAAGGGATGATGAGGAGGAGGCAAGGACTATGAAGGCATACAACGTGATAAACACGCGGCTGCCCAGGGTGGATGCCAGGGCGAAGGCAACGGGCGATGCCCGGTACACGGCGGACCTTTCCATGCCCAACATGCTCTACGGGGCGATGCTGCAGAGTCCCCTGGCGCACGCGAAGATACTGAATATCGATGTGACGGCGGCAAAAAAGCTCCCCGGCGTGAGGGACGTGGTCACATGGAAGGAAGCGGGACTCGTGAAGTACGGTGTCAGTCCTGCCCGGTATGACGAGCAGGTCTTCTGCTCCGACAAGGTCCGCTATGTCGGGGACGAGATAGCGGCCGTCGCGGCCGTGGACCTCGAAACGGCAATGGAGGCGGTGTCCCTCATCAAGGTCGACTACGAGGAGCTTCCGGTGCTTCTCGATATCGAGTCGGCCATGGCGGAAGGGGCGATCGCCATACATGAAGACTTTCCCGGCAACGTGAGCGCCGAGGTCCACCAGGAATTCGGCAATTTCGAAGAGGCCTTGAAGGAATGTGACATCGTCAGGACCGACAGGTTCACGAACAAGAGGCAGGACGGCGGGTTCCTGGAACCCCAGGCCTGTCTTGCCCAGTATGATCTCAACGGGAACCTCACGCTCTGGTCGTCGACGCAGTCGGTCCATTATGTCCAGAGGAGCATCGCCATGGTGCTCGGCCTCCCCGTGGGCAAGGTCCGGGTCGTAAAGCCCTACGTGGGGGGCGGGTTCGGCCCCAAGGCGGCGGTGAACGCCATGGAGATCGCGGCGTGCCTCATGTCGAAACGGACGGGCAGGCCGGTGAAGATGCTCTTTTCCCGCGAACAGGTCTTTCTGCACTCCCGGGCCCGGCACCAGTTCTTCCACGAATTCACGACGGGAGTGAAGAAGGACGGGACCATCATGGCCCTTCACAATACCTGTTACCTTGACGGCGGGGCCTATTCAAGTTTCGGCATCGCCACGATATACTACGCGGGGTCCCTCCTGGGTGCGCCCTACAGACTTCCGAACATGAAATACGATGGTTACCGCATTTACACGAACAAGCCCACCTGCGGCGCCCAGCGCGGACATGGCGGCGTCGCCGCACGGGCGGGATGGGAACAGCAGCTCGACACCATCGCCGCCGAGCTCAACATGGACCCCGTGGAATTCAGGCTGAAGAACATGATGAAGACCGGCGACGTGACCTGCAACGACTTCAACATGTCGAGCCTCGGTATGCAGGAGTGCCTCGAGGGAGTGCGTGACGGCTCGAACTGGGCCGCCAAGAAGGGGAAGCTTCCCAGAGGCAAGGGAATAGGGGTCGCCTGCGGGTTCTTCGTGTCCGGGGCCGGGTATCCCATCTACCGGTCCGAGACGTTCCATTCCACGGCAACGATCAGGCTCACCGAGGACGGCGGCGGGGTGAACCTCTACACCGCGTCGGCGGAGATAGGCCAGGGGTCGGACACCATTCTTGGACAGATCGCAGCGGAGGCCCTCGGTGTCTCTCTTGATGACGTGATGGTGCACTCGGGAGACACCGATTTCGGCGTCGATCTGGGCGCCTATTCATCACGGCAGACCCTCATGTCCGGCCATGCCGTCAAGATGGCCGCGGAAGACACGAAGCGGCAGGTGCTCGAGGCGCTTTCGGAGCAGCTGGGCGTGACGGTCGGGGACATGGACATCGCGGGCGGTGTCGTTATCTTCAAGAAGGGCAAGCCCGACTTCTCCCGGCTGCGGACGTTGTACATCAAGGAGCACCGGGGATGGGAAGACCAGCCTTCGGGAGCGGAGCTTACCTTCAGAGAGGCGGCGCGTGTTGCTTTTATCACCCGAGGTGTTATAATCGGTAATGGCGCGTACAAGCCGGGCGAACTGGGGGGCAAGTACAAGGGTGCCGCGGTGGGGACGTCGCCGGCATACGGGTGCTCCGCTCAGGTCGTGGAGGTGACGGTGGACGAACAGACGGGCAAGGTCACCATTGATGCCATGACCGACGCCCATGACTGTGGCTTTGCAATTAACCGCACGAACGTGGAAGGGCAGATGCAGGGTTCTCTTTCGATGGGATTGGGCGAGGCGCTCTTTGAGGAGGTAAGATTCGACGCGAAGGGCCGGGTTGCCAACGCCTCCCTGGGGGAATACCGCATCCCTACGGCGCTCGACATGCCGAACGTCAAGACCGTCATCATCGAAAGCGATGAGCCGAACGGGCCTTTCGGTGCGAAAGAGGTGGGAGAGGGTGCCATAATGCCCACCATTCCCGCCATCCTCAATGCCATTTATGACGCGGTGGGGGTGAGGATCAACGAGCTACCCGTCACCTCGGAGCGTCTTTTCGCGGCCATGAAGGAGAAGCAGAAGAAATAGGAGGACGACGCATGTCTGTGCTGTTCACGCAGAGCTGGGACATAATCCAGGGGAAGGATGTTGAATACGCACAGTTCATAGTCGACACCTATTTGCCGGAAATGGCGGAGATGGGTCTCATACCCGTCGGCGGTTACTATGTGGAGGTGGGCTTCGGTCCCCGCATAGTTGCCGTGTTCAGCGTGAACGAAACGGAGGAGGTCCTGAAGACCATCGCGGGAAAGAAGTTCAAGGACCTCCTCCGGCTTCTCAAGACCATTGTCATGAACTACCGGGGCTCCGTTCTGGAGCCCACGGGCGCGGTCAAACGCGGCAAGTATACCATCCAGAAGGGCGTCTGGAAGCTCAACCAGTACTACGACCTGAAACCGGGTGTGAAGAAGGCTTACGCCGATTTTGTCATCAACGAGCATATCCCCACGATGCAGAGGATCACCTACGCGGAGGTCACGGGTGGCTGGAACGTCCTGATCGGCGGCATCAGCGAGATCATCGCCGAATTCACCTTCAAGGACGCCATGGACGTCGGCAGGCTCCTGATGAACGAAGACTACCGGCGCATAACCCAAAAACTCCGTTCCGAATACGCCATGAACTACACGAGCCGGATAATGAGAAGCACGGAACGCTTCGACGAACCGCGGTGGTTCAAGTGAAGACCGTTGCAACCGCTTGAGCCGTTTGAGCCGCTTTAACGGTCAAGGACAGGGGTCTTGTGGTTGCCCCAGGCTGGAGCCTCCTCGGTCGTAACTTCTCTGCCCGCCCTTCTTTCCTGAAATGCTTTCAACGTGAGCAGGCATCCCGGATCTATCACCCAAATAACGGCGACAACGCTTTGTTCCTTTTAACGTTAAAACGGCTCAAGCGGCTCAAGCGGTTTCAACGGTCTCTTTCTGGTACACTTATTGCACTAACATTTCCGTTGTCGAATACCTGATCGAGGATAGTGATAGATGACGGTTAACAGGCTGGAGACGGATAAGATGCGGGAAATAAAGGCGGCTTGCGCCTGTTTGTTTTCCGAGGCGGCCGCGAAGAGCGATCGGTTTCTGGATACCCTCAGTGTTGACATGGTGAAAAGGGCCTACCGGCGCAACGCCAGAGTACACCATCCTGACATGAGGATCGGGACCGCCGTCAAGGATGTGACATCGGACCGTTTTCTCGCGATACAGCAATCCTACGAGGTGCTCGTCAACTACCTGGAAGGGGCGTGCCCGGGGAACGATGCCGTCCTTTCCCATGGCAAGATCATAGCCGTGGGAGGCGCGAAGGGCGGGATAGGCAAGAGCGTCATCACGGCGAACCTCGGGATATACCTCGCGTCACTGGGGCTCAAAACGGTCCTTGTGGACCTCGACCTCGGGGGTTCCAATCTCCACCTCTATCTCGGGTACCGTTCCATCCTTCAGCGTTCCATCAACGATTTCCTGAAGAAGCGGGTCGCGTCCCTCGACGAAGTCATGGTCCAGAGCCCCCACGGGCCGCTCCTCGTGGGCGGAGACAGCTCGGAGCTGGGCTCGGCGAACATAGACTTCATGAAGAAGATGAAGCTGATCAGGGCCATCAACGCCATAGAGGCGGATTGCATCGTCCTTGACCTCGGAGGGGACACCTCTTACAACATTCTTGACTTCTTTCTCCAGGCCGACCACGGCATCGTGGTGACCACCCGGGATTCGGCATCCTATATCGGCGCCTATCACTTCCTCAAGGCCGCGATGTACCGCAAGCTCAACAGGCTCACCGGCATGGAGTCGCGCTCAGGCGAAGAGAAGAACTCCGATCTCGAAAAGTGCATCCGCGAGTCCACCATGTCCGAAGACGGGCAGAGCGCGAAGACCATCAACGAGCTCGTCGCCTCCATCAGGGAGGAGCACCCCCAGTATCTGTCGACGGTGATGAAGGCCGTATGGGGGTTCAACCCCTATCTCGTCGTCAACAGGCTTCCCATCGGAGTGGGCCCCGAAGAGGT
>MVQQ01000079.1 GCA_002067555.1 Syntrophorhabdus sp. PtaB.Bin184 | reverse complement strand
TCCTCCGCGAGGAGGTCTTTCACCGCCTCGAAGGGCATGGCCTTGACTTTCGCTTCAATGATATCCTTCAAACTCATCTGGCAGGACGTCTCCTCGGTTGAAGTCGCCCACATTATACCATCACCCCACCATGTAATAATTCCTCCGCTGTCATGCCGCACCAGAGAGGTAATACCTTCACAGATCAGTGTCTTCATTAGATCAGTCGAAAAGACCACGCAGACCGTGCGCCGAGACATCCACCGAGCGTACGAGGATTCATCGTCTTCGCCGTTGGAGTCCAAATATGCCTAAAGGAGGAACATCCGTGAAGAAATACATAGCCTTATCCATGCGCGAGTATCCCGAAGACTTTCTATACAACCGGGATCTCAAAAGAGAGCGTTTGTCCGAGCTGTCCGCGAACATCACCATGTTGTCGCGGCAGATCACGGCTGTTGAGCGAGCGATCAGGTGGAAACACCCCTGTTCCCCGGAGATGTTTCAGGACTCCAAGTTCATGACCGCAGAACGGAAGAAAAAGACACTCAGGCAGTGGGACACCTTCATCAAAGGGGGATTCAGTTCTCATCTGTTCACCCAAGCCATCTACTACCACCTCCACCAGCACTGCAGGTTCATCGCCCATTACAACCGGATGGGTTTCTACTCTACCTATTGGAACGATGATTTCGTCGCTTTTGTGAAAAGGACCGGCATGGTCGTGCGACCGGTACCCGAGGCCTTCGTAAACTGGGAGGAGTTCTTGTTTACGTTTGACTGCTTGGGTGAATGGGTAGACATGAGTGCCACCATGCTCTATTCACTGAAAACCCACCTTTCGTCGACCCTCCGTGAATTGAAAGACGAGGTGGTCGATACGTTCCACCATGATGTCGAGCGGCTCTACCCCCTCCATCTGGAAGAGAGGAAGCGGCTGGCTGCGGAGGCTGACGAGTACCGCAAGAAGGTGGTCGAGCTCACGACGAAGCTCGATGACATGGATATCGATTCGTTTCTGGAAGAGCAATCAGCCTACTACAAAGAACTGTTCCCCTCCCTCGACCCGGCAGATTTCGCTGAGGCGGGGATGGTCAGCAATCTTTGCTGAAGAGGAGCGTCACGATGAAAGGCATCTCTGTCAGTGACGGGGACAAGAGGCTGCTCAAGCAGCTCGACCTTAACCGGTTCGTTCAGGAACACCTGGATATGAAGCCCCGGGGGCGCTCGGGAGGCATCACCTACTACTTTTCACCCCTTCGGAAGGAGACCAGGCCGTCCTTCGCCATCGAGTGCTATCACGGCGAGTGGCGGTGGAGAGATTGGGGTGGCGACGACGAGGATCGAGGGGATATCATCGAGCTCGTCGAGCGGGTCCACCGCGTCAAATTCCCCGAAGCGGTCAGGATCCTGCTCTCTCACGAATACCCCGCGGCATACTACGAACGGGAGGCGGAGACCGAAAAGCGCGACCGGGAGGCGAAGACCGCCTACGCGCGCTGGCTCTATACCAAGCTTCTCAAGGTGAACAACGTCGACACCGTCGCCGCCTACTTTCGTGAGCGGGGGGTAGCCTACCACTTCCCCATTGGCTCAGCCCTCTACAACGACTTCAAGGAGAAGAAGGTCTACATTGCGACGCCCGCTCCCACCCCCTGGGACCTCACCGCCCTCGAATGCCGGGAGATCAAGGGGGACGCAAAGAAGACCCTCGGAGCAGGGAGCCTGTGGTTCTTCGAAAGAGATTCCAAGAAGATACTCATCACCGAGAGCATTCTCGACTGTCTTGCCGGAGAGGTCCTGCTGGATGACCGGGAGATGTCGCTTTGCGCCCTCAACAGCGCAAGCTACGTCAACCAGCTCACCGATTTTCTGGAAGAGCACAATCCGGATGAGGTCTGGCTCGCCACCGACAACGACAAGGCGGGGATGAAGGCGAGAGACAAAGCGATAGAGATGATCTCCCGGACAAGGACTCAGATCGTGCTCGTGGAAGACCACTTCCGGGCCGGGGTGAAGGACCTGCATGGGCTGCTCGCCGCAAATTCGTAGTACCCACAACCCATCAAGGAGAAGACCATGAAAGGGAAATACTGCCCGCTTTTGTGCGAGGTGTGCCCCGTGAAAAGGCATAAATGGAAGGTCTATTCCAGGCCTCGCCACAAGATGGAACTAAAAAAGAACGTAAGGGAGGAAGAAGTTAAACCGCCTTTTATCTTTGAGATGAAGGAGGCCGCATGAGGATCAAGGTCAAAGAATACTATCAGAGGCTCGAAGAGGCGGTTACCGCGATCCTCACCAATGAGGACGTGAAAGACTACCTGAAGAAGATGGCCCTGTTCAGGAGCTACAGCTTCGGCAACATTGTTTTCATTCTCGCGCAAAGAGAATCCGCCACGCGCCTGGCTGGCCTGAAAACCTGGAACCGTTTGGGGCGGTACGTGAAGAAGGGGGAAAGAGGCATCATGATCTTCGCCCCTATGTTCAACAGGCAGAAAAAGCAAAACTCGATGGATGGAGAGCCGGACATCGTGGAAGAAGGCAGCGCAACCGCCGGAGTAAATGGGACCCGTCTTATCGGGTTCAAGGCGGTGTACGTGTATGACATATCGCAGACTGATGGAGCGGCGATCACCTGTGATGCGCTCCATGGATCGACTGACTTTATTGTATCGGGAGACGTGGACGTCCGCTCACTTTTCGGATGGATCATGCAGCTGAGTCCCGTGCCGGTGAAA
>MVQQ01000078.1 GCA_002067555.1 Syntrophorhabdus sp. PtaB.Bin184 | reverse complement strand
AGGCCATACCGGGCGAGACGTACCGCCAGAGGGAGCGCGTCAAGGGCCTGATCCTCGACGTCGAAAAGGGACAGAAGGGCTGCATGATCCTCATGTCCAGGACCCATCCGGGCTTCCTCATGAAGCTCTTCGAGCTCGAGGTTCCGGAGATACAGGAAGGGATCATCAAGATCATAGGCGCCGCCCGGGAACCGGGGGAGCGTGCCAAGATATCCGTCTACAGCGAAGACCCCGACATCGACCCCATCGGGGCCTGTGTCGGCGTCAAGGGGTCCCGCGTCCAGAGCATCGTCCAGGAGCTCCGCGGCGAGAAGATCGACATCATCCCCTACAGCAAGGATATCGCGAAGTTTGTCTGCAACACGCTGGCGCCTGCCAGGGTGTCGAAGGTGTATATAAATGAGGAAGAGCATTCGATGGAGATCATCGTCAACGACGACCAGCTTTCGCTGGCCATCGGCAAGAAAGGGCAGAACGTCCGTCTTGCCTCGAAACTGACGAGCTGGAAGATCGACATAAGCAGCGAGTCCGAGGTCGAGAAGACATCGAAGAAGATCATCGACGAGCTCGTGGAGAACCTCAAGGTGTCCGAGATCCTTGCCCGGATCCTCCACGACGAGTATCTGCGTGATCCCAAGGACATCGCGAAGCTGACGCCCGAAGAGATGAACAAGATAACCAGCATATCCGTGGAGGATTGCAGGCGCATCATCGATGAGGCGAAGGCGATCATGGCCAGGAAGGCGCTCGAGGCCGAGGAGGCGAAGAGGGCCGGGGAGGCCGATGCCGCAGAGGCCTCGCAGCTTACAGAGACCGACGAGAAAGAAGAAGGAGGTGCCGAAGAGCCGGTGCAGGAAGCACGGCAGGAATCAGAGGCGAAGCCGGACGAGGAAACGATCACGCCAGCCGGTGAATGACCGCCTCGGGGGAGCAAGGAAGGATCAGTCAATGACGAAAATCAAGATTACGGCCCTTACCGACAAGGCCAGCGACGACGAGATACTTGCCAAATTAAAGAAGATCGGCGTCAAGATCAAGGATAAAGCGAAGGAAAGCGAGGTCCCGCACGAAGCGGTCAAGGAACAGACCTCCGCGTCGGGGGAGACCCTCGTTGAGACAAGGGTTGCTTCCACGATCATCAGGCGAAGGGTGCAGCCGCCCCCGAAGGCCAAGGAAGAACCGAAAGAAGAGAGACCCGGAGTCGAAGAGGAGAAGAAGGCCGAAGCAGCCGGCGCGAAGGCCCCGGTCAGGAGAAGGGTGCCAAAGGCCGGGGGGTTGGAAGAGGAGATCGCCGAGGAGGCACCCAGGAAGATGCCTGAAGACCTCCACGTACATATAGAAGAAAGAGAGCGGGAGGAAGCGCCCCCGCCGGAAGTCCCCGAGACCGTCGTCGTCGCCCCCGAGGACAAGGCACCCAAGGGCGACATAGAGCACATAGCGGAAGAGAAGGAGAAGGAGATAACGAAGGTCCTCGAAGAGGCGTACAAGCAGGACCTTGAAAAGGATTTCACCGCCGTGGAAGGTGAAGGCGGGGAAGAGCCGGAGCGTCAGAAGAAGAAGACGGAAAAGCTCCTGAAGAAGATCGAGGAGCAGGAGATAGAGGAATCCAAGGAGAAGAAGAAGGGTGTTCTGAAGAGAAAGGTTGTCATCAAGGAAGAGGACCTGTACTCCTTCAGAAGGCAGAGGCCCAAGACAGGTTCCTTCAGAAAGGACAGGAGGGACCGCGGAGGCGACAGGCGCGTCGAGGAAGAAAGGAAGTCCGAGCCGAAGGTCGCGAGACGGGTGGTGAAGGTGAGCGACGAGATCACCGTCGGCGAGCTCGCAAAGAGAATGAACGTCAAGGCGCAGGACATCATCATGAAACTCCTTCCGATGGGCGTGATGGCGACGGTGAACAAGACCATCGACTACGATACCGCCTACCTGGCGGCGACGGAATTCGGCTATGATGTGGAGAAGATCGTCTCCATCGAAGAGGAGTTCCTCGCCCGTGAAGAGGAGGAAAGGGACAACCTGGAAGATCTGAGGCCCCGTTCGCCCGTTGTCACCATCATGGGCCACGTCGACCACGGCAAGACCCTCCTTCTGGATACAATACGGGATACGAATGTGGCGGAGCGCGAGGCCGGGGGCATCACCCAGCATATCGGCGCCTACAAGGTCAATGTCGATGGCAAGGAGATCGTCTTCGTCGACACGCCTGGCCACGAGGCTTTTACCGCCATGCGCGCACGCGGGGCGCTCGTCACGGACATCGTCATCCTCGTTGTTGCCGCCGACGACGGCGTCATGCCCCAGACGGTCGAGGCCATCAACCATGCCCGCAGCGCCGAGGTTCCCATCATCGTCGCGATAAACAAGATAGACAAGCAGAACGCCAACATCGACAAGGTCACGAAAGAGCTTGCCGAACAGAACCTCATTCCCGAGGACTGGGGCGGCACGACGCTCTTCGCGAAGATATCGGCCAAGAAGAAAGAGGGCATCAAGGAGCTGCTGGAGCTCATTGTCCTGCAGTCGGAGATGCTTGAGCTCAAGGCGAACCCGGACAAGCTGGCCCGGGGCACCGTCATTGAGAGCGAGCTCGACAGGGGCCACGGGCCGGTGGGTACCGTCATCATCCAGGACGGCACCCTCAAGATACAGGACCCCTTCATCTCGGGTATGACCTTCGGCCGCGTGCGGGCCATGATCGACGACAAAGGTGCCCGGATACAGGTCGCTCCGCCGGCAACCCCCGTTCTCGTTGTGGGTTTCCAGGATGTGCCCCACGGCGGGGACCGCTTCATCGTCACCACGGAGGAACGTTACGCCAAGGAGCTGTCGAAGTTCAGGCAGGAGAAGCTCCGCGAAAGGGAGGCCCTGAAAAGCGCAAGGACAACCCTGGAAGACCTCTATTCAAAGATCGGCGAGACAGAGAAGGTCGTCCTCAATGTCATCGTGAAAGGTGATGTGCGCGGCACCATCGATGCCATCGTCGAGGCCCTGAAGAAGATGTCCACCGACGCGGTGGAAGTGCAGGTGACACACAGCGGGGTCGGGGCCATCACGGAGACGGACGTGAACCTCGCCATGGCGTCGGGCTCCATCATCATAGGGTTCAACGTGCGGCCCGTCGCGAAGGCGCAGACGCTGGCGGAGCAGGAGAAGATAGAGATCAGGCAGTACTCCATCATCTATGACATGATAGACGATGTGAAGAAGGCGATGGAAGGCATGCTCGCTCCGAAGATCGTGGAGACAACCATCGGCAAGGCGGATGTTCGGAAGATATACTCCGTATCCCGGATCGGCATCATTGCCGGTTCCTACGTGACCGAGGGCAAGGCGACGCGCAACTCGCTGGTCAGGGTCGTCCGGGGCGGACAGTTCATCCATACGGGAAAGATCGCCTCCCTGAAACGCTTTAAGGATGACGTCAAGGAAGTCCAGTCGGGATACGAATGCGGCATTTCGCTCGAGGATTACAACGACATACAGGAAGGGGATGTCTTCGAGTTTTTCATCGAGGAGAAGGAGAAGCAGACCCTTGACGGTTGAAGGCTATGGTAGTTGGTGTATCCCGCGTCGATATTTTCTTTCCTGAGAATCACTCTCTCAAAGACAAACGGCAGATGCTGAGGAAAGTGATCGAGAAGACACGGGCGAAGTTCAATATTTCGGTGATCGAGGTGGACCAGTCGAATCTGTGGCAGAGGGCGAGGGTCGGTTTCGCCATCGCGGGCGTGAGACAGGACCACGTGAGCAAGGTCATAGAGAACGTCCATGAGTACATGGAGTCTCTGTATCTCGGCGAGGTGATCGATACTTCGTCGGAGATAATCGTTATCGGGGACGAGATATGAGATACCGGCGCCTGAGGGTCCAGGACCTGCTCCGCGAGGAGATATCGCTTATCATCCAGCGCGAGCTGCAGGACCAGGGTCTTGGCTTCATCACCGTCGTCGAGGTGAAGATGAGCGAGGACCTGAAGTCCGCGAAGGTCTATATCTCCGTTTACGGGAGCGAGGAGGAACAAAGGCATACCCTCGAGGCCCTCAAGCGTTCGAAGGGTTATATAAAGCTCCTTCTCGGCAAGAGGGTGCAACTGAGGTACATGCCGGAGATCACCTTTCTCCTCGACGATACCCTGGAGAGGGTGCAGAGGATGGAGGAGATCTTCAGGAAGGAGGCCGATGAAGGCAAGGATTAAGAAACTTGTCGAAGAGGGCCGCAGTTTTCTCCTGACGACCCACATCGATCCCGACGGCGATGCCATCGGGTCCGTTTTTGCCTTTGCCATGGCCCTCGGGACACTCGGGAAGGAGGCCACGGTCTACCTCAGGGACAAGGTCCCCTACAGGTACGAGTTTCTCCCGGCACCGGCCGGCGTGGTCCACGCGGTGCCCGACGGCAAGTACGACGCCGTCTTCGTTCTCGACTGCGGCAGCCTTTTCCGGGTCGGGACGGGACACGACCGGATAGGCTCCATGGCACCCGTTGTCAATATCGATCATCACGATACGAACGACCACTTCGGGGCCGTGAACCTTGTCGATCCCGGGGCGTCGTCGACGGGCGAGATCGTGTACCGGCTCTTCAGGTCCCTGAAGGTGAAGGTGGACCCCGATATGGCCGTGAATATTTACACGGCCATCTTCACCGACACCGGGTCGCTGAGGTACGACAACACCGGCCTCGAGGCCTTCAGGATATGTGAAGAGATGGTGAAGGCAGGCGTGAGACCGTCATGGGTGGCGGGAATGGTCTACGAAAACCATCCCAGGGAAAGGTTTCTTCTCCTCGGCGAGGTCCTGTGCACGCTCACCACCTATGGAGGCAGGATAGCAGTGGCCCGCGTCACGTCGGAGATGTTCGAAAGGACGGGTACGAACCGGGAGTTTACCGATGGCTTCGTCGAATTCATAAAGGAGATACACGGCATCGAGGTTGCGGTGTTGATACGGGAGATCGACAAGCACCACCACAAGGTGAGTATGCGGGGCAAGGGGACCGTGGACGTTGCCGCCATCTGCAACGCCTTCGGCGGCGGGGGGCATCGAAATGCCGCCGGGTGTCGCATTGAAGGCACCATGGAGGAAACGGAAGAGAGACTCCTTCGGGCCCTTGAGCCCGAAGGTTACGTGAAGGACCTGTAAAAGACCGCCGGGCCCCCGATAAGGGCGGCGGGCGAACAGGGAAGGAAACGGATACAGGCAATGAATGGATACTTGATAATCGACAAGAAAGCGGGGATGTCCTCCTACGATGTGATACGACGGCTGAAGAGGCTCCACAAGTTCAAGAAGATAGGATACATAGGCACCCTCGACCGCAACGCGACGGGCATCCTGCCTGTCGCCCTCGATGAAGGTGTGAAGCTGATACCTTTTCTCGAAAACGTGCAAAAGCAGTACCGCGCGAGGTTCCTTCTCGGCGTGACCACAGAGACCCAGGACATCGAGGGGAAGGTGCTAACGGAAACCCCCACGGAGCCTTTCAACAGGCAGGTCATCGAGGATGTGCTCAACTCTTACCTTGGCAGGATAACCCAGCGTGTTCCCGCCTATTCCTCCAAGAAGGTCAACCGCAAGCCCCTGTACAAGTGGGCCCGAAGCGGAGTTCAGGTGGAACAGCCGGTCAAGGAGGTGGAGATCTTCGATATAACCCTTCTCGACTACAGCCATCCTCACCTCGACGTCGAGGTGACCTGTTCCAAGGGTACCTACATCAGGGCGCTGGCGAGCGATCTCGGCGAGAAGCTCGGGTGCGGGGCCACACTCTTCACTCTGAAAAGGACGAGGCATGGAGAATTCACCGAAGAGATGGGGACCGATATTGAGTGTTTCAAAATGGAACAAGACCTGTTAAACTATTTGTTACCTTTGGAGAATATCCTGGGTTCCGTTCGGGGCATGGTGGTGGAGACGGCCCTGGAGAAGTTCCTGAAGCACGGGATGCCCGTTCCGATAGCGGGCAGTGCGAGGGAATGGACAGACGGCGAGGCCGCCCGGCTCTTCAACAGGCAGGGGACGCTGATCGGCGTGGGCTTTGCGGACCTGGGGTCGAAAACGATAAAGATACGACGATTGATCAATTATTAAGGAGGGATATATGCCATTGGATACTCAGAGGAAAAAGTCGATCATTGAGGATTTTAAAACCCATGATACCGACACCGGATCCCCGGAAGTGCAAATAGCACTTCTCACGGAACGGATACGATCCCTGACGGAGCATTTCAAGAAGTTCTCCAAGGACCACAACTCGAGAAGAGGGCTTCTCGTCCTGGTCGGGAGCAGAAGGCGGCTTCTCAATTATCTCAAGGACAAGAACGTCGACCGTTACAAAAAGGTCGTGGAGAAGCTCGGTCTGAGAAAATAAAGGAATAATAGGACAAATATGGAAGAAAACATAACTATCGAATTCGCGGGTCGACCGTTGACCCTCAGTGCGGGGGGTCTGGCAAAGCAGGCCGATGGAAGCGTTCTGGCGCGCTACGGGGACACGGTTGTCCTCGTCACCGCCGTTGCGGAGAAACAGGAGAGGGACAAGGATTTCCTGCCTCTCACCGTCAATTACCAGGAGATGTCTTATGCCGCCGGCAAGTTTCCCGGGGGTTTCTTCAAAAGGGAAGGACGTCCGACGACGCGGGAGATACTCACATCCCGCCTCATCGACAGGCCCCTGAGACCTCTTTTCCCCAAGAACTGGCGATATGAGACGCAGGTGATCTCCACGGTCCTTTCGGCCGACCAGGACAACGACCCTGGTATCCTGAGTCTCGTGGGGGCATCCTGCGCGGTCACCATTTCGGACATTCCCCATGACGGGCCTTTCGCGGGTGTCAGGGTGGGGAGGATCGGCGGTGTCTTTGTCGTGAACCCGACCTTTCCCGAGATGGCCGACAGCGATATCGATATCGTCGTCACGGCAACCCGTGACGCCATCATCATGGTGGAGGGCGAGGCACATCTTGTGAAGGGCACGGATCTCATCGAGGCGATCGAGTTTGGCCACCAGGCCATGATGCCCCTCATCGAGATGCAGGAGAGGCTCCGCGAGAAAATCGGAAAGCAGAAGAGGCAGATACCGGTTCCTGAGGACCTGGAAGAGAAGAAGAAAGAGGTCCGGGCCATCGTGGAGAAGGACCTTATCGACAGCTTTGCCGTGAGGGCGAAACTTGAGCGGTACGAGCGTCAGGACGCGATATTGAACGAACTCAAGGCCCGTTACCCCGAAGAGGAGGCGGGAATCATCGCCAAGGTCTACGAAGATGTGACACGGGACCTCATGCGGGATCAGCTCCTGTCGACGGGCAAACGCATCGATGGAAGGGCCACGGACGAGATCCGGCCCATCTCCTGTGTTGTTGGCGCCCTTCCCAGAACGCATGGCTCCGCGGTATTCACCCGGGGTGAGACACAGGCGCTGGCGGTGACCACCTTCGGGACATCCGATGACGAGCAGAAGATCGAATCCCTCCACGAGGGAGAGACATACAAGACCTTCCTGCTCCATTACAATTTCACACCCTTTTCCGTCGGTGAGGTCTCGATGCTGAGGGGACCGACACGGCGGGAGATAGGTCACGGCAATCTTGCCGAGAGGGCTCTGACCCCGATCCTGCCCGAGAGGGAGGCATTCCCGTACACGATCAGGATCGTCTCGGAGATCCTCGAATCGAACGGCTCCTCGTCGATGGCCACGGTATGCGGCGGCTGCCTTTCGCTCATGGACGCCGGTGTGCCCATCAAGGAGCCTGTTGCGGGTATCGCCATGGGCCTCGTGAAGGAGGGCGACCGGGAGCTTATCCTTTCCGACATCCTCGGCGACGAGGACCACCTCGGCGACATGGATTTCAAGATCGCCGGTACCCGGGAAGGTGTCACGGCCATCCAGATGGATATCAAGATAAAGGGGATATCGAAAGACACCATGGAGAAGGCGGTCATCCAGGGTCAGCAGGGTGTCGGCAGGATCCTCGATATCATGACGGGAACCATCGCTCAACCGAGAGAGAACCTTTCACCCTATGCCCCGAGGATCTACACGATGACGATCAAGCCCGACAAGATCCGGGAGGTCATCGGCCCGGGTGGAAAGGTGATCAGGAGCATCATCGAGAGAACGGGTGTCAAGATAGACATAGACGATTCGGGGACCGTGAATATCGTTTCCGTGGACGAGGAGTCCGCCAATGCCGCCATCGAGATCGTCAAGTCCATTGTGAAAGAGGTTGAAGTGGGTGCCGTTTATGAAGGCAAGGTGCGGCGG
>MVQQ01000077.1 GCA_002067555.1 Syntrophorhabdus sp. PtaB.Bin184 | reverse complement strand
AGATGACAAGAAACATATCCGTCACGGCCAACTTTACCAAAAGTGCCACGACCACATCCTATACCATCAGCGCCTACGCGGGATACGGCGGAACCGTGTCTCCGTCGGGCAGCGTAAGCGTGACCTCCGGATCGACCAAGGCCTTCACGATAACCCCGAAAACAGGTTTCTCCATCAGGTACGTCCTCGTCGACGGAGTGAACGTGGGCGCCGTGAGTTCCTACACCTTCTCCAACGTGACGGCAAACCACACCATACGGGCGTACTTTAAGTACGGCTACTATTGAGAAGGATCTCGTGAAATACTGCGTGGGGATGTCGACCACCATGAACTATAATAGAAGTATGGTCCTCGCGGGTGCATGCGGGATCCTTCCCGGGGCACCCGCGGGACGACCGGACGGTACACCACCGGACCGCACAAGCAACACCGAGAGAAAGCAAGGAGGCAAACAAGTGAAAAAGATCATTTCAGGAATGGCGGTATTATTACTCATCGCTATATGTCATACAGGTCACGCGACGGTCATCTGGCAGGAAAGTTTCGACAATTTCACAAAAGACTACAACTGCAGCCTGGCGGACTGCTCTGTTAACCCGGGCCTGCCAACGGGATACAGCGGCTTCGGCTCCAACACCCTCGGCAAGAACTACGGCAACCCCAACGCCCAGATCATCGGAGACGCCGAGAGGTCGAATCCCGGCGCGATGAACAAGAGGGGCTTCCGCATCAACCTGGAAGAGCAGTGCTGGCCCACAGGAGAGAATATCCTCGTAAAAGACCTGGGCAAGAATTATACCCTCCTCTATCTGCGATGGTACCAGAGAGATTCCACAGCATCCTATCAGCACTTCCAGAAGCTCTTCCGATTGAAACAGTCTAACGGACAGATCCTCATCCCGATGTTTCAGATGAATGGCAGCAATCTTCAGATGGACATGTGGGATGCCAACACCGCCGATAACCACTTCTTCACTGGATACAGTCTAAACATTCACTATACTCCCGGCACGTGGGTCTGCTACGAGATCAAGATCGACCTCGTCAACAAGAAGGCTGAGTTTTGGGTCAACGGCGTCTCCAAGGGGACGCTGAACGCAACATGGTGGCCCGACGGCTGGTATATACGATACATCGAGATCGGCGGCAACCAGTATGGACACTCCTGGGTGTATCCAAAAGAGGAGACAAGAGACTACGATGACATCGTCGTCGCCGATTCCTACGTCGGTCCTGCCGGAGCGCCCGCGTCCGAGGTCCCCGCGCCGACGAACCTCAGGATAGTGAGCCAGTAACAGGGACGTTCCACCCTGAGAAAACGACAGGGGCTGCACCCCTGCGCCTCTTCCTCCGGCCCGGTGCAGCCCCTTGTCGCCTTCGTCGCAGATCGCTTTCTCATCGATTGTTCCCGTCCTTCTCCATCGTCCTTGAACCAGCCCGTGCCTAAGGGAACCGTCATTTTCTCACCTTGATCAGAAGACCATGGGAAAACCACCTGCACAACCGCCTGTGCCTGCCCCTGAACATGAGCTTGCCCATCCTGACGGACAGCCGCGGCAGGAGAATGTCCACGAAGGGGACCCTGAAATCATAGTGCTCGATATCGAGTACCTGAAACCCGCTTTCCACAAGGTCATCGAGGAACTTCTTCCGCGAAGAGAAATTGAAATCGAAATCCAGCCCGTCGTATCTTTTTGCGCCTATAAGGGTTTTCAGCCGGCGATAGATGGGGACGAACGCGCGGTACAGTCCCGGCCACCGTATGTTGTTGATCTGGATGACGGCGATACCGCCGGGCCTGAGGACCCTGCGGATCTCCGAGAGAGCGCCCCTGTGGTCCTTCACGTAGCACATCAGCCCGATGGATAGGACCATATCCATGCGATGCGTTGAAATGCAGATCTTCGAGGCATCGCTCACAACGAAGTGGGACGACGGGGAACCTGCTGCCGCGGACGCGGCACATCTCGCCTCCCGGATCATCTCTATCGACAGGTCCGCGCTGTAGACCTCGTGCCCTTTCTGCTGCAGGTCGCGGGTGAGGATCCCGGGCCCGCAACCCACATCAAGCACACGCCCGGGATCGGTTGAGGCCATCGATAAAACGATTGCCCTTCGCGTAACGTAGGCAAGTCCTTCACAAGTATCTGAACGATACCGGTCAGTCCGGTATCGCAGGGCATCGGCATCGTGAAACTCTTTTACCTTATTCAAGTGACTGTCGGACTTATCGACTTCATGTGTCATGAAGATTACCTTCAGAACAGTAGTGACGTGACCACCCGCATTGCCAAATAGCTACGACCGTCCCGATTTTCCCCATTGTCCCGTACCTGTACCGAAAACCCCCAGGACATCAATGCACCCTTTCCAGATAAGAAAAAGCGGCGCGAAACCAATGGCACCAAGGAAGGTCCAGACCGACATCTTCGCAAGGTGTATCCCGCTGATAAAATATGCCAGTTCCATCGCGACAAGAAAGATAAGCCATGAAACAATATAAGGTATGGCATTGAAATAGTGGATGACGAGTGCCACTGTCAGTGCTACGGCTGTCATATTGACGAGCAGGGAGAGGTTTGGCAGTATTAAAGGGAAAGAGGCATCGACTATCTTTAGGTTGCGTTCTTTCAAACCTTTAACAAGAAGATCCAGTGCGTGTCTTTTCGCTATCTGGAATCTGCCTGATGACCAGCGGAGTCTTTGTCTTGAGGCATTGCGCAAACCTCTGGATTCCTGAAGATATATTCCTGAATCTGCAGCAAAACCAACTCGTTCATTGGAGTTGACCAGTGTTGCATAGTATTCAAAATCTTCGGCCATGGTATCCGTAGTCCATGGATGGTTCTTTATGACCTTAGTTGTGAAACACATGCCGTTGCCCATTAAAAAGGAATAGAGTCCCAGTCTCTGTTTCGCATGGTGGTATAACTCGTTGTTTATCGTCCGTGAAAGATGAAGGACCCTTGTAAAGGCCGTCTCATCAGGGTTTGAAATCCAGTTATTCGCCTGTATTGCGTTGCTGCCGCCTTCTATGACCTCATCGAACCCATGAAAAAAGTTAAGATTTATCAGACTGTCGGCATCGACAATGGCAACGGCATCGAAAGCTTCTAAATCGACTTGTTTTAGTGCCCATTCAATGGCAAAACCCTTGCTTTTTTTTGTCTCATCTTTCCTGACAAGCACGTTTGCACCAAGCTGACCGGCGATCTCGGCGGTTCTATCCGTACAGTTATCCGCTATAACATATGTCTCAAAGTCCTTCGGGTTGTACTTCACCCTTTTCACACTTTCGAGGATTCTTCCTATAACGGCCTCCTCATTATGCGCCGGGATCAATAGGAGGTAACGGCGACCAGGACTATAATCGGTTTCCTTTTTGTCCCCTGTCACAAAATAGGTAATGGCCAGAAAAACATAATAAAAAACACTAAAGGTCAAATAACCGAGCACGGGTATCCATAGTATCGATATTATGGACGACATGAGATCATCTCCTTTGAGTAATTATCTAACAAATGGTCATTCATATTCCTTAAACCAATCAAAGGTCCGCGCCAATCCTTCGTCAAGCGATATCCTTGGCTCCCATCTTATGTATTCCTTGATTTTTGTGTTGCTAAAATTAAGATCTGTCGAAGCCGAATCAAGACGGTATCGTGTCAGTACGGGGTTTCTATGCATCATCTTGAAAACCATCTCCTGGAAATGGACGGCCGATTTCACGAACCAGTATGGTAGGGCAACTGATCGTGAACCGGGAAACAGATCTCCTATCAGTTTTCTCACATAATCTTTTCTTGTCGTCCATTCATCATCAATGACATTGAACGTATGACCTATTGACTTTTCATTTTCAATGCACAGTACAATCGCATCTATGAGATTGTCGATGTAGACAAGCGGAAGCTTCATTTTCTTTTTCCCCAGGATCATGAAGACCTTATTGAAAAGCGATATGCCGATTAGAGGGGTAAAAACCGGACCCCTTGGTCCATAAATGGTGGCAGGCCTCAGTATAACGGTCGGGACCTTGCCGTTGCCATTGACTGCCATCAATTCTTTCGCAACATTTTCCGCCTTCAGTTTTGAATACGTGTAGAATCCCCTGGCCTCTGGATTTTCCTCCAGAGGACTGTCTTCCGTTATAACGGAACCCTTCCTGAGGCCGCTCATCTGGTAGACGCTCATGGAACTGATATAGATCACACGTTTGACCTTCAGCTGCCGGGACAATCTCATGACCCTTTCCGTCCCCCTGACAGTCGTTTCGTCAAAGGTGTCCCAGTCACCCTCCTGGGCCGCGGCGGCATGGACCACGTAATCCATCCCGTCAACGGCCTCCGCCACCGCCAGTTCATCCCGGAGGTCTGCGTAATGTACGTCGACACCGAGTGCCCTGAAGGGCTCGATGTCCGTCAGTTTCCTTACGAGAACGCGAACAAAATACCCCTTTTCGACGAGGGTCTCCGTCAACCTTCTGCCAAGAAATCCCCCGGCTCCCGTTACGAGCACCCGTGCCTTCGCCGGGACCCATCTCACTTCCTCCCTGGCGGGGACATTCCTGAACACGGGATGAAGCTTGCCCGCGTCCTTCCAGACCCGGTCCATGGTTTCGAGCACGGCCAGCGCGCTTTCGGCGGAAACGGGGGTTTCCGTCGCCTGCAGGATGGAATCGTAGAAACCGTGGATGAGCTTCTTCATTCCCGAATAGGGCTTCAGTTTTCCCGTGAGAAACCTGTACACGTTGGAGAACGTCTGGGCGGTCAAGGCGCGGGCCGCCCCGAGGTTACCGGCTATCTTCGTCACCGCCCCCGGCAGCCCCATCAGCCTGCTGGCGACCATGGTCATATTGTTGAAGTCCACGGTGACGATGGCCTTCTTGTGGTAGATCTTCAGGAAGTGCTGGAATGGTCGAGCGTTGAAGGAGATGGTGAGCTTGCCCATGGCCCTTTCACCCTCCACCATGATATGGAGTTCGTCGGAAAGGCCCTGGATGAGGGCCCCGCAGGAGTTGGCCATCGTCTGCATCCTCACGGGTCTGCCCGTGTACTCGAGCATGAGGTAGAGGGGGTGGGAAAGGAAGTCATGGAAGAGGCCTCCCGGCAGGGAAAAGATCCAGGATATCTCACCCGCACTCCGGTAACCCATGATCTCGGGGATGTGGGGGTTGATGCCGTAGTAGCTTTCCACGTAGGTGACGTCCTCCGGACTGAGGCCCTTGAGGACCTCCTTCGCCTTCAGCATCCAGGGATCGAAGAGATGGTTGTGGTCGACGCACAGTTTGACGCCGTTGTGCGCGGCGATGTCATAGAGCCTCACCGCGCTCCCGTGGTCGAGTGTAAGAGGCTTCTCGACAAAGACATGGTTCTTCAGGTTCATGGCCCTCTCGGCGAGGGACGCGTGCGTTTGCGGGGGCGTGGTTATGTGGATAACGTCCGTCGCTTCCGCGCGGACCATCTCCTCAAGGTCCCCGTAGCAGTTCGCGATGCCGTATGCTTCGCTTGCCTTCCTGAGGGCCTTCTCGTCCCTGTCCGCCACCGCGCACAGGACGGCTCCCGGATAGGAACGGATGAAAGCCTGGTGATGGTGAAAGATCGTTCCGCAACCGACAATACCCACTCTGAGCCTATTCATTCGACGCTTCCTCCCTTTTATTGAGCATGGACAGGTAGCATGACTCGATCCTCCGCGCCCATGACAACCTGTCGAAGTCCCGAAGGACCCTCTTTCGCGCGTTGCGGGATATCGCCATGTACCTGTTGCCGTCCACAACGAGCGTTTCTACAGCCCGGCAGAGCGCCGCCGTGTCCCCAGCTCCGACCATAAGACCGTCAACACCGTCCTCGATGACCTCGGGTATTCCCCCCACCCCGGTGGAAACCACCGGTATGCCGTGCTTCATTGCTTCAAGAATGGTCAACGGAACGCCTTCCGTCGAGGAGGCGATGACGAGCATGTCGAGCAGAGAATAGACCTCTTCCATCTCCTCGACGAACCCCGTGAACCTCACCTTTCCATCGAGGCCCAACCTCATCGTCAGGCCTTCGAGGCATTCCCGTTCAGGGCCTTCGCCAACAACCACGAACCTGAGATGACCGTATCTCTTCGACAGCCTTCTCGCCGCTTCGAGAAAACCCGGTATGTTCTTTTCGGGGCTTAACCTTCCCACGATGCCTATCAAAAAGTCCCCGTCACGCTTGAAAAGGGAAAGCGGGGAAGCCGAACGTTTCCACCCCCCGTCGTCCCCGGGCGCGATGGCGTTTCGGACCGTGGTGATCCTCTCCCTGCGCACACCGCTTGCGCACAACGCCTCTCCTATCCGGTCCGAGACGGGCAGGACGAGATCGAAAAAACGCAGAGCGAAGCGGTCGCATTGCTCGTAAAGGCGCAATCGCGAGTCGATCGGCACGAAACCGTGGATCGTCGCGATCACGGGGCGCGAGGACAGCCGGGCAGCTATGAGTCCGATAATGTCCGAGCGGTAACCATGGGTGTGAACGATGGCAACCTCCTCGGAGCGGATGAACTTCACGAGGCGGGGAATGTTCTCGAGGTCCACGGTGCGCCTCAGCCAGAAGACGGCATTCCGGATCCCCATCTCACGCACCCGTCCCAGGAATTCGTTGTCGGGGAAACGGGCATTCACGAAAGAACCCACGACAACCTCGAACCGTGATCGGTCCATGGCGCCGGCAAGGCTGAGAACCACCTTCTCGGCCCCTCCGAAATGCGCCGGCGCGATAAGGTGCAGCACGGTGATCGGCTTTTCTGAACGTTCGCCTGTCATGTCTTCCGGGAGATCGTGAGGGAAGGCCTGCCTTTTCGCCAGCCCGCCACTCTCTTTACGGCCCGCGCCGGGTTGCCTGCGACGAGGGTATAGGGGGCGACGTCTTTCGTCACCACGGCACCGGCAGCCACGACCGCCCCCTCGCCTATGGTCACCCCCTTGAGGACCATGGCCCGGCAGCCGATCCAGACCCCGTTTCCGATCGTCACGGGCCTGACCAGTTCGGGACCGTTGTCGGTCGAATGGTAGTCGCGGTCCATGATGACGCAGTCCCAGGCTATGATCGCCCCATGGCCGATGTCGACGAGCCTGCCGGCGTGGATCTCCGTCCTGTCGCCGATGGAACAGTTCCGGCCTATCCTG
>MVQQ01000076.1 GCA_002067555.1 Syntrophorhabdus sp. PtaB.Bin184 | reverse complement strand
GGGGGAAGGGAAGACGCTCGTTTCGACCAATCTGGCAACCGTTCTTGCCCACGACCTGAATTCTCACTCGTTGCTCGTGGATGCCGATCTCCGAAATCCGGCGCTGTCCCGCTGGTTCGGGTTGGTCAACGGGCGAGGGCTCTCCGATTACCTGACAGGGGGGGCGGAGATCCCGGAGCTGCTCATGAAAACCAAGATCGACAAGCTCTCGATCCTCTCGAGCGGAACCATCCGGGACAACCCCGTGGAATTGATCGGTTCGAAGCGGATGGGGTCGCTTGTCGAAGAGCTCAAGAGCCGTTACAGCGACCGTTACATCATATTCGATTCGTCCCCCTTGCTGGCCACAACGGAGCCCAGCGTGCTCACCAAACTGGTCGACGGGATCATCCTGGTGGTCAGGGCCGGTTCGACGCCGCGGGAAAGCGTAAAGCAGGCCCTCACCGCGATCGACCCGGCGAAAATTCTTGGTATTGTCCTGAACGACCTTGAATTGCGGTCAAAGGACCTGAACGCCCGATATTTCGGCACTTCCCGCTACTACTACCGCTACGGGTACGGCAACGGGAAGGACCAACCGGGAGAGGCAACCATGACCGGTAAGGTTGTGAAGAATGTCATGCGGTTTTTCAAAAAAGACGGCTGACAGGGCAAAAGGAAAACGTGACCGATGTCACTGCGAACGCACCGAGGCAGTCTCTGAAGGGAAGTCGAACAGGAAGCATGATTGAAACGACACGGCAAGAGTCATCGAAAGTTGCGGGAAGTCATCGTTTACGGAACAGGGTATGGCAGGAAGCAGAAGAAAAACGGATCGTCGGTGTAACCGAAGGGGCGCAAGCCTGCCATGTGGTCACGGTGGCATAGGGGAGGGCGCATAGAGAAATGTCCAACATGATCAGCTTCAATCATCGCACCACGATGAGTTATGTCTTCGCCTTTGTCGACGGCATGCTCGTGATGGTCGCGGTGCTTCTTGCAGCAACACTATATCCCATGGGCAGGTATGGCCTGTTTCTCGGGGAGCCATACCCGGTGGCCAAGGTCATGCTTGTTGTCACGGTGGTGGAACTGACCCTGTACTACCTCGGCCTCATGGACCTGAAGCTCCTCAGCCAGAGGATACAAATGTCAGTGCAGCTCACGAAGGCCCTGGGAGTGTATTCGCTTACATTGATTGTGATTTACTTCATGGCAGCCAGCATTGCCATGAGTCACCAAGCGCTTTTTGTCAGCCTGGTTTACATTTTCGGGCTGACGTTCTTATGGAGGCTCTTTTATCCCTGGATCGCGAACAGTGCCCTGTTCAAGGAGAGGGTGCTGATTGTCGGGACGGGAGACCTTGCAAGACAGATATACAAGGAAATAGGGGAAAATGGACTGGACGCTTACGAGATCGTGGGTTTTGTGGACGAGAACGGAAAGAGAGTCGGTGAAAAGATCAGACCCGATGATCATCGGGGATTTCAAGCAAATCTCTTCCATCTGCAGAACCTGTCAAATTGACCGGGTCATCGTGGCCCTCGACGAACGGCGCGGGAGCCTTCCGATGAACGAGCTTCTCCAGTGCCGGCTCAAGGGCATCCACGTAGATGACGGGGTATCCTTCCGCGAAAGCCTGCTGGGAAAGCTCTCTGTCGAGCACCTTCCCCCGAGTTCGATCATCTTCTCGAACGGCTTCCGGGGGGTCATGGTGTACAAAGGGGTCAAGCGAGCGATTGATGTGCTCGCTTCCCTCTTCGGCATGTCGCTGTTTCTACCCCTGTATCTCCTCATCGCGCTGGCGATTAAGCTGGACTCCCGGGGTCCCGTGTTTTACAAGCAGGAACGGGTCGGGCAGGACGGCAGGCTGTTCAGCCTGATCAAATTCCGTTCCATGACGGTGGACGCCGAGAAAGACGGGCCGGTGTGGGCCGTCGTCAACGATCAACGTGTGACCGGCGTGGGAAGGTGGATCCGTAAATTGCGGTTGGATGAGATTCCCCAGCTCATCAACGTGATCCGGGGGGAGATGAGCATCGTCGGGCCCCGTCCCGAGAGGCCTTTCTTTGTGAGAAGATTGGAGAAGGAAATCCCGTTCTACAGTCATCGCCACGCGGTGAAGCCCGGGATCACCGGGTGGGCGCAGATCTTGTATCCCTACGGGGCTACGCGGGAGGACGCACAGGAAAAGCTGAAGTACGACCTCTACTACATCAAGCACCTGTCCCCGATCATGGACCTCCGGATCATCACCGAGACGGTAAAAATCGTCCTTCTCGGCAGTGGTGCAAGATAAGAAGGAGTAGCTATTTTTTACTCGAACGCTCAAGATTTTTCTTGGTGCATCCGAATAGGTGGTTGAGACAAAAGACGGAACTGACGCATATCCACATGGACGGACGGTTCGAGCATGACATTACGAGATCAAATTAGAAACTTCATCCTGGAAAACTTTATCCTGGAAAATCCGGAAGATCTGGCAGACGACGAGTCCATGCTGGAGAAGGGGATCATGGATTCAACGGGAGTTCTCGAACTGGTCGCCTTTCTGGAGAGCACGTTCGAGATCAAGGTTGAAGACGAGGAACTGATTCCTCAGAACCTGGATTCGATTGTAAACGTGATCAATTACCTCGAGAAAAAGCTTGCCCTTGCTTCCAGGTCGGAAGCAGTTCATCCACCGCACGCCTCACCGGCCTGATTCACTCAGGCATCCGCCGTTCTGTGTCTTTCTCTCCTGCGACGATGATCGAGCTGGAAAGATGGAGTAGTGTTTACTCCGACGGAACGGTTGGAGGCGGCTCATTCCTCTTTGACGAAACGAACGAAATTACCGGACTACCGAAAAATGCCATTTGCTGAGATCGGATAAGCGTGGACAAACGTGGAAAGCGGCACAGTACAAATGGCACTGCGGGATCAAATAAGAGAATTCATCCTAGGCAATTTTATCGTCGAAAAGCCGGAAGAACTTCTGGACGGCGAGTCCATGTTGAATATGGGCATCCTGGATTCGACGGGAATCCTCGAGCTTGTCGCCTTCCTTGAAAGCACATTCGGGGTACAGGTCGAGGACGAAGAACTGATTCGGGATAATCTGGATACGATCGACAATGTGGTCAACTACCTCGAGCGAAAATTGGCGCT
>MVQQ01000075.1 GCA_002067555.1 Syntrophorhabdus sp. PtaB.Bin184 | reverse complement strand
CATGGGCACCTCGATCGCAAGACCGCTCATCGCAAAAAGGCAGATAGAGATAGCCCGCAAGGAGAAGGCGGACGCTGTCTGCCACGGGGCGACGGGCAAGGGCAACGATCAGGTCCGTTTTGAGCTGACCTTCTATGCGATGGAACCGAACATCAGGATCATCGCGCCCTGGAGGGAGTGGGACTTCACCTCCCGCGATGACCTCATCGACTACGCGAAGAAACACGGCATAGAAGTGCCGGTGACGAAGAAGAAACCCTACAGCATGGACCGGAACCTCATGCACATAAGCTACGAGGGCGGCATCCTGGAAGACCCATGGTCCGAGCCGATGGAGAACATGTTCAAGACGACGGTATCCCCCGAGAAGGCGCCCAACAAGGCGACGTACGTGGAGATAACCTTCGACAAGGGTGTCCCCGTGGCGATAGACGGCAAGAAGATGTCGGCATTCAAGATCGTCGATCACCTCAACAAGGTGGGAGGAAAGAACGGTATAGGGCGCGTGGACATCGTTGAGAACCGTTTCGTGGGCATGAAATCGCGGGGCGTGTACGAAACACCGGGATGCACCATCCTCCACGCGGCGCACAGGGCCGTGGAAACGCTGACACTGGACAGGGAGGTCATGCATATCCGCGACGGTCTTATCCCCAAGGTGGCCGAGCTCATTTATTACGGGTTCTGGTTCTCCCCGGAAATGAAGGCCATCATGGCGCTCACGGACGAGATACAGTCGGTGGTGAACGGGACGGCGCGGTTGAAGCTCTACAAGGGCAATTGCATCGTCGTGGGCCGCAAGTCGAAGAATTCTCTTTACATGAAGGATTTCGCGACCTTCGACACGGATACCGTGTACGACCAGAAGGATGCCGGTGGTTTCATTCGCCTGAACGCGTTAAGACTGCGTATCCGGGCGATGCTGGAGAAGTGAAAGGTCCGACGCTTTATCGATAGACACGCCTGGAGAACACGATGAACCCCTATGAACCTCATGCGATCGAAGAAAAATGGCAAAAGTACTGGGAGGAGCGCGAAGCGTTCCGTGTTGACGAAGACCCGTCGAAGCAGAAGTATTATCTCCTTGAAATGTTCCCCTACCCGTCAGGGAAGATCCACATGGGGCACGTGAGGAACTATTCCATCGGCGATGTGATAGCTCGGTACAAGAGAATGAAGGGGCTCAATGTTCTCCATCCCATGGGATGGGACGCCTTTGGTATGCCGGCGGAGAATGCCGCCATCGAAAGGGGGATTCAGCCGGCTACGTGGACCCACGAGAACATCGATTACATGAAACAGCAACTGAAGCGGTTAGGCTTCGGGTATGACTGGAGGCGGGAGGTCGCCACCTGCGACGTCGATTATTACCGGTGGGAACAATGGATGTTCCTCAAGATGTTCGAGAAAGGCCTCGTTTACCGGAAGAGCTCGCCCGTCAATTTCTGCCCAAAATGCCAGACCGTCCTTGCCAACGAACAGGTGGAAGGGGGGAACTGCTGGCGCTGTGGAGAAGAGGTCACACAGAAGGAACTGACACAGTGGTTCTTCGGGATAACGAAGTATGCCGACGAACTCTACGAGTACTGCGACAGGCTGCCCGGCTGGCCCGAGAAGGTCACGAGCATGCAGAAGAACTGGATCGGCAAGAGCTATGGCGTGGAGGTCCACTTTAACCTGGAGGACGGTTCGCCCTTCACGATCTTCACGACGCGGCCCGACACCCTGTACGGCGTGACCTTCATGGTCCTGGCGCCGGAACATCCGCTCACCCTGGAACTGTCACGGGGCACTGCCCAGGAAGAAGAGGTGGCCGCTTTTGTGCAGAAGGTCAAGGCGCAGGACAGGAGCTTCCGGGGTGAGATCAGTCTGGAAAAAGAGGGTGTCTTCACCGGCAAATATGCCATTAATCCCCTGACGGGTCACAGGATTCCCATCTATGTGGGCAACTTTGTCCTCATGGAGTACGGCACGGGAGCCATCATGGCTGTCCCCGCCCACGACCAGAGAGACTTCGAGTTTGCGAAGGAGTATGATCTGCCCGTGATCGTCACGATCACACCCAAAGACAGGGAACTCGACGCCGGGTCCATGACCTGCGCCTACGTTGACGATGGCATTCTCGTCAATTCCGACAGGTTCGACGGGATGGGTAACCGTGAGGCCATCAGCGCCATCATCGACTACCTCGAAGAAAAGGGGCTTGGCACGCGAACCGTCAATTACCGGTTGAAGGATTGGGGCATCTCGAGGCAGCGCTACTGGGGAGCTCCCATACCCATCATCTATTGCGACGATTGCGGGATCGTTCCGGTGCCCGAGAAGGACCTGCCGGTCACGCTTCCCGTGGATCTGGAGATCAAGATGGTGGGCCGCTCGCCGCTTGCCGACCATGCACCGTTCTACGAGGTGGAATGCCCCGTCTGCGGGAAGAAGGCGAGGCGTGAAACGGATACGATGGACACATTCGTCGAATCGTCCTGGTATTTTCTGCGATACACCTGCGCCGACTACCAGGATGCTCCCCTCGACAGAAAGCGGGTCGATTACTGGATGCCCGTGGACCAGTACATAGGCGGCATCGAGCACGCTGTCCTGCACCTGCTTTACTCGCGGTTCTTCAACCGCGTTCTCAACGAGCTCGGTCTCGTCGACGTCCGGGAGCCCTTCGAGAACCTCCTCACCCAGGGCATGGTCATCAAGGACGGGGCCAAGATGAGCAAATCCAAGGGCAACATTGTCGACCCCAACTATCTCATCGAAAAGTATGGTGCCGACACTGCGCGGCTCTTCTGCCTCTTTGCCTCCCCGCCGGAGAGGGACCTCGACTGGAGCGACCAGGGTGTGGAAGGAAGCTATCGCTTCCTTCAGAGGGTCTGGAGACTTGTTGCCGAGCGCGCGGATTCGCTGGCGGCGGTGACGGCGATCGACCGGTTCCCGGGAGCTGCCGGAGACGAGAAACAGCTCATCCACAAGATCCACAGGACCATCATGAAGGTGACGGACGACGTGGAGCGTTTCCATCTGAATACCGCGATCGCGAGCATCATGGAGCTTGTCAACATGACATACAAGTTCGTCGAAAAGGGACTTGACGGCGAAACAGAGAAGGCGCTCCTCAAAGGCTCCATCGAAGCAATTCTCAGGCTCCTCTATCCCTTTGTTCCCCACATTGTGTCCGAGCTGTGGCAGGGCATGGGGGGAGATGTGGCCGTCCTCGGGTCGTCGTGGCCGTCCTGGGACGCAGAACTGGTGAAAGAGGAAAAGGTTATGATCGCCGTGCAGGTCAACGGGAAGCTGCGCGATACCTGTGAAGCGGATCGCGATATGGGGGAGGATGTGCTCAAAGCGATGGTCCTCGGTCTGGAGAAGGTGCAAAAGCACCTCGAGGGAAAAACTGTCAGGAAGACCATTGTAGTGCCCAACAAGCTCGTCAATATCGTGTGCGGGTAGATAGGGACAGGTGCCGGGTCACAGGGGTAACCTGCCGGGAAGAGGAATGAAGGTAACAGAATGATCATGAACGGTAAATGCTTGAAACGAACGGGGTTGGCACTTATCATGGCGGTGGTGCTGGTGATGACCGGGGCGTGCGGGTATCAGCTCATCGGCGGCAAGGGCATATACGGTGGCGACATATCGTCTATCTACGTGCCGGTCTTCAAAAACCTGACCTACGAACCCCATGTGTCCCAGCCCGTCACTGATTCCTTTTCCAAGGAACTCCTGTCGACGGGGCTCTTCACGTTGAGCTACGAAAAGGCCGACGGGGTCTTGAAGGGTGAGATCACGGACATCACGATGTCTCCGTCGTCCCTGAACGCCCAGGGCGTTGTCATCGAGAAATCGGTGAGCGTAACCGTGAAGGTTTCCCTTTCCCAGAAGAACGGGACCCTCATAAAAGAATTTGCCATTGGTGATTCAGAGATCTACAAGATACAGGAAGGGGCGGAGGAATACAACCGGCGCGAGGCCATCCGCCGTCTCTCCGCCCGGATGGCGAGGCGGTTCAGCGCTCAATTGCTGCTGGAATATTGATGATGTCTTAAGCTGTCTGACTCTTATAAAGTTTCCGGGCCAGGCGGGAGATCTTTCTCGCAGCGTTGTTCCTGTGCACGACACCCTTTGAAGCAGCCTTGTCGATGGAGGAAACGGCATCCCTGAAGATTGTCTCGACCTCCCCTTCTTTTCTGTCGATAGCGCCTATGGCCCGTTTTATCCTGCTCTTCATCGTTGATTTGAAGTGGGAATTCCTCAGTCTGCGTTTCTCGGACTGCACTGCTCGCTTGATGGCGGATTTATTCTTCCTCAAAGGTTGTCCTCCTGTTTAAGACTTTTCTTTATTTATCACCCATGGGCGCGAAAGTCAAATAGTTCTGCATCATTGAAAAACGCGGTCCCTTTGTCGGCAGATGCACAAAACACCATGAAGACGACCCGCCGATACCTGCGGGATCCTTCTCATCGAGGCGGCTTGTCATGCGTGGTCCAGCGATCCTGTACGTTCGCGGGCACTATTTCTTGCCGGCAGCCCTCTTGGATGCCTTGAGGGGATTGATCTTCTGCTCTTCGGCCTTGGATGCTTTCTTCAGGTGGGTTGCCATAGGGCACGAACCCTTCTGCCACTTCTGGGCAGGATAGGGGAAGGTCGAACAGTACTTTCCTGTTTCGAACTCGACGACCCTGGCACATCCTTCACAGTTCTCCACAATGGGGAAGCATTTTCCTCCACTGTACGAACATCCCGTTTTCTTCATGAAGATACACTCGATTCCCGGTTTCAACGTTGTGCATACCATAACGGCATCACCTCCTTAAAATTGACAAAAGCGTACTATGTAACTACATTTTGATGCTCATTGTCAATATGGTCGTGAAATTCTCTGCGTGGAAGGTGATTTCGAAAGGAATCTATTGACAGAGGGGGCAAAATATTTTAATTATTAATGTTTTGTTCGCGCGGAACTTCATGTTGATTTTGGCATGTTTCTTGTAGTATAATAACTCTTTTGCTGGTGTAGCTCAATCGGCAGAGCAGCTGATTTGTAATCAGCAGGTTGCGGGTTCGAGTCCCATCACCAGCTTATAAAACGGAGAGGTTCCCGAGCGGCCAAAGGGGGCAGACTGTAAATCTGTTGGCGAAGCCTTCGGTGGTTCGATCCCACCCCTCTCCACCATTTAAAAATAGGAGCGTTGAGGTTGATCCGACGCCTTGAGGCTCTGGAACCGATAGTAGTACGATGTGCGGGAGTAGCTCAGTTGGTTAGAGCATCAGCCTTCCAAGCTGAGGGTCGCGGATTCGAGTCCCGTTTCCCGCTCCAAAAAACCGAAGCGGGTGAAGACTCCCGCTCCAAAAAACCGAAGCGGGTGAAGACTCCCGCTCCAAAAAACCGAAGCGGGTGAAGACTCCCGCTCAAGAGGAGGCAGCGGGCAGCCACGGGGTCGACGAGAAGAGGCCGGGCCGGTGGAGCCTGCGAGAAAGATGGGTGGCCCTGTAAGGGCCTGCCCGGCAGCGCGATGGATACTGGAGCCCCTGGTGCTCCATAATAAAGGGCGGATACAATCGTTGCCCGCTGAAAAACGGGAAGTGGGCAGGGAGTTGTTTCTGCGCAAAGATATTGCATGGCGACTAGGGATATTATCGGTTATAGGCGCCCATGTAGCTCAGTCGGCAGAGCACATCCTTGGTAAGGATGAGGTCAGCGGTTCAATCCCGCTCATGGGCTCCATAAAAAATATCACGGAGGTCCTCTATGGGTAAGAAAAAGTTTGAACGGACGAAACCACATGTGAACATAGGAACCATCGGACATATAGATCACGGGAAGACCACCCTGACGAGCGCCATTACACGGTGTCTTGCCAATAAAGGTCAGGCCGAGTGGATCCCCTTTGACCAGATCGACAAGGCCCCCGAGGAGAAGGAGAGGGGCATCACCATCGCCACCGCCCACGTCGAGTACGAGACGGACAACCGCCACTACGCCCACGTGGACTGCCCGGGCCATGCCGACTACATCAAGAACATGATCACGGGTGCCGCCCAGATGGACGGCGCCATCCTCGTCGTGGGAGCCAACGACGGTCCCATGCCCCAGACCCGTGAGCACATACTCCTTGCCCGCCAGGTCGGCGTCCCCTGCATCGTCGTGTACCTCAACAAGACGGACATGGTCGACGACCCCGAGCTCATCGAGCTCGTCGAGATGGAGCTCCGCGAGCTCCTCACCCAGTACGAGTTCCCCGGCGACGACATCCCCAT
>MVQQ01000074.1 GCA_002067555.1 Syntrophorhabdus sp. PtaB.Bin184 | reverse complement strand
ACGATCTTCTTCGTCTCCCCTTTTGACTTGTAGCCAACCACCATATTGCTGGCTGAAACGTCCATCACCCACATATTCTTGTTCAAGTGGTCCCCTTTCCTGAAAAAGACACCCTTCCCCTGCATGTCTTCCATCATGGCGATCATGCCGGTGCCGCTCTTTATTACGCCCACGAACCGCAACTCCTCAAGTTCGTAGCCGACCCTTTCCGGCTCTTTCTTTTCCTTTGACGACCGGGCGCTGACACTCAGACCTCGTGACGTCTTGGCCTTCAAAAGCAGGACAGGCTCGAAGGGATCCCGGCCCTCCGCCGAGTAGACAAAATCCTCGACATCGAACTTTTTCGCGGCTGCTTCCTTCACCGTCTCCTTCTTCGGGGCGGGCTGAACCCCGGGGGTCTGCGCGTAGGCACAGGACACGCCCAGGAAGAGGCCAATGCCGATCAGAAGACTACTTTTTTGCAGGCGGGACATTTGCCTTTTTCGCTCCTTGAGCCGGCGCCTTCTTCACCGGCGTCTTCAAATATACATACGCATTTGCACTGCACGATCCTTCCACCACGACATTTCTCGGGGGGCCCTTGGCCTCCACCGTGAAGTCCGTAATACTGATGATACGTTCCAGTTTCCTGACACCATCCAGAAAGGCCGCCAGATTCCTGAACCTTCCCTGGAACTTCATCTCGAAGGGCAACTCCGAGTAAAAATCCGTGTGCTTTATCTGTTTCGGCTCGAACTGCTTCACCTTCAGGCGCGTCTCCTCGGTCACGGAGGTCACGCTCCTTAAGAGGTTGGGTATGTCCTTCGATTCCGGAAGCTGCCTCATGACCTCCTGGAGGAGTTCCTGCATCTGGGCGTATTCCTGACGGTGCTTCGCGATGTTCCTCTGGATGCTCCTGAGCCGCCCCAGTTCCATCTGCAGTTCGGCATGCTCCTTTGCCACCTTGGCCTTTCTTTCGAGCTGCGGCATCATAAGAAAGTAGTAGAGACCCGCTAGCACCACGATGACAAGGACGATCATGACGACGAGAATGTACTTCTGGGGTATCTTCTCTATCTTCTTTCCCAGGCTTTTCGGTTCGAATCCAACTCTCATAAGGACATGTTCCCCTGAATGATGAACTTCTTGACCACGAGACCCTCTTCCGTCACATCCTGTATGCTCTTCAGTTCAACATCCTTCATGTAGGGAAGGTTCGACAGCACTTCCATGAATTCCGATATGGACTCGTTAACGAGAGACCTCCCCTCTATCTCAAACTTGGTGTCCTTCCTCTTGAACGACTTGAGCCACACCCCTTCCTTCATCGTGGTCGAAAGGTCGAATAGGGAGCGTGCCGCAAGTGCCCTGCCAGCCTTCAGCTGGTTGACCACCTTTATGCGCCGCTCTATCTCCTTCTTGGCGGCCTGTATCCTCTGGTATTCCTGATAATAGGGCTGCAATTTCGCCAGTTCCTGGCGCGTCGCCCGGATATTGTTCTCGTAATCGCTTATCTCACGCTCGTTGTAAAGATAGAAGGCCCAGAAAAATATGTTCCCGATGATCAGCATCAGCACGAATGTGACGATATTGACCTTGAGGGTACTCGTTCTCGTCTTCTTGTAGGGTAAGAGGTTTACCTTTATCATATCATCCCATAAGATCCGTTACGCGCGTCGACAGGTAGACGGGCACCGCCATCACCTCTTTGAGCTCCCCGTACAAACCTGTCTGGGCCCCGGCCTCAACGAGGAGAAATGGATCGACGACTTCGACGGGAATGCCCGTTTCATCGACGATCTTCTCCTTTATTCCGGGCAGGAGCGACGAGCCGCCTGTCACGTAGATCTTTCCTATGTTCTCCTTCGGTTTCGTGGCAAGGTAGAACCTGACGGTCTTGTTGATCTCTGACGATATATTGAAGATGAAGTCTTCAAAAAGATAGGTGACGTCCGCATCGGCGGCAACCTTTTTCTCCTCCGCTTCCTTGTACTTCACCTTGATCGACCTCTGTATCTGGGTGGTGAGGTACTTCCCGCCCATCAGGATCTCCCGCGTGAATTCGATGTTCTCACCGTTGAGTATGGCAATGTTCGTGACCGACGCGCCTATGTCCACGATGAGGACCGAGTATTCCTTCGGCGCATATAACTGTTCCACCACGTTCGATATGCCGAACATGTCGACATCCAGTATCTGGAGAGTGAGTCCCGCCATATTAAAGGTGGCGATATAGGCGTCCACTATCTCCCTCTTTACCGCCACGATCTTGACGTTCATCATGTTCTGCTTCTCGGGATCCACGCCGATGACATAATAACTGTAATAGATGTCCTTCATGGGAAAGGGGATCGCGTTCTCCACCTCGACGCCGATCATGTTCTCCAGGGCATCGTCATCCATGAAGGGGACGGTTATCTTCTTCGATATCACCGAGTAACTCGACAATGCACAGGCCACGTTCTTCGACTTGATGTTGTTCTCCTTGAATATGGCCTGCAGTTCCTGGGCAAGGAAATCGATGTCCACAATGTGACCGTCGCTTATGAGTTCCTGCTCGTAGGTCTTCTTGACGATGTTCTGGATCGAGAAAACGCCTTTTGAGTTTTTCAGACTGCATATCTTGATGGATGTCGTGCCGATATCGATGCCGACCAGTTCGTCCACCTGCTTGATGATGAAACTGCTGAACATCCCCGATTCCTTTATGGATTCGAAGAAACTCCTCTTCGTCCTGTACTTCTTCTGCTTGACATCGGTGACCACGGGCACGGGTTCTTCCTCGATAAAATCCGCATTCTCATTCTTCGTCATGGGCGTCGCTTCCACCGGGCCTGCGGCTTCGTCACTCTTCGGCTCCTCGTATTGCACTGTTGCCTCCGGTGGAAAGGGCTCTCCCGCAACGGGCTCACGAACGAATATCTCTCCGCCCGCCGGCCTCGACGAATCAAAGGCAAGGATCAGTACAGGTATCCCGAAGATGAGCGTGGTGATCCCATAGAGCCAGTAGCTCTTGCCCAGCCTTTCGGCGATGCTCCCCCATATATTGATCGTCGAGTATATGTTTATGGGAAACACCATGAGTCCGAGGACATTCCAGGCCGATACGTCCCCGCATTTGCACATAAGGACCATGTTGTAAAAAGGAATCAGATAATGCCAGAAGGAACCGATCCCGAACTTGCTGCCGATCCTGTAAAGAACGTAGCTGCCGAACAGGTAGACCACGATGGGCAAAACAATGAACAAAGTGCCAAACGATTCAAATGGATTTGCCATAACCACCCTGTACGCGCTTCATGCGCCCGGACTCCCGGGCTCACGTTCCCTTTGATGCATAGAGGAGCTGAGGACAGAACACACGTCTTTTAAGCCCCTATCATGTTGACAACCTAGCAGAAGCCCCTTTTTTTGTCAACACTTTTTCACCCACATTTTTTTCAATGTTAGACTTCATATTAATCTAATTTCCTCACGTTTTACTTCTAACACTTTAAAATAATACGATAAACAAATGTATAATCCGGCCGCAACAATAGGATTATTTTCTTGTAATGGCTAATAAAATCAAGGAATCATATCAACTGCAGGAGAAAGTGCTTGAACGGTCATTTCGCACTGTCTCCAGCTGTCTTTTGCGGGGAGGGTTTCTGGAGGTCCACCTTGAGGTTGTAGTTCGCGACCCCTCCCTTTCCATCGATGACCTTCACCTTGATGGTCCGCTCCCCGTAGTCGCTCTCCTTCAACTGCCATCTGACGGCCCCGCTCTGAGGATCTATCGTCATACCCTCGGGCGCGTCCTCAAGCGCGTATGACAGTGTATCTCCGTCCTGGTCTACGCCTTTGACCTGGCAAGAGAACGTGTTGCCATCGAGTTTCATATCCTGCCCTGCGGTCACTCTGGGCGGAGTGTTCTGAACCAGGAAATCAAGGACCTTTGACGAACCCGCTTTTCCGTCCTGCAGGGGCGTGATCTTCACCGCGACCCTGTCACCCCGCTTGAACCCGCTCAAGCTGTCGCTTCCACTGCCTGCGGGCTTGCCGTTCACGGTCCACTCGAACCTGTACACAACGTCGGAATCCTCCGTGCCGGCCGGCCTGTCGATGACAACCCGTACGATGTCTCTATCGCCCGAGGATTCAAGCTGCAGCCTGGCCTTCCCCATCGCGATACCCACGTCCGATGATGTTTCCGATGTGGGCACGCCGGCCTGCCTCCCTGCAGTTGTGGTGTCCACAGAGGACTGTTTGTCAAGCCCGGATGGTCCCCTGCTCAGAAACCAGTACAGAGCGGCAATAATGGCAAGCACAACGATGGCCGCGATAACAACAAGCTTCTTGCTGCCGCCCCCTGTTACCGCGGACGGGGTTGGTCTGATGGGTCTTATCGGTCGTGCGGGGCGCTTAGTAGGCATAGAGAACTTCGATGTTGGCACGTTCCGTCGTGCTGCTCTGGGGCCTCGCGTCGGTCATGATGGTGTAGAGAAAAGGAAAGTGCTGGACCTTGATGATGGACGACGCGTCGTCCACCACCCCGCTCGCCGTCTCCAGTATTGTGCCTGTTCTATCGGAATTGCCCGTGACGGTGTCCACTATCTTCACGCTTACCACGAAAGGTTTCGTCGACGTGGAGGCGCTCTTCAGATTGAATACGACATCGGGGTTGATGGTGGCGTCACTGCCGCTGTCACATGTCCCTCCAGGCCAGGTCGATGTCACGCCCGTCAGCTTGGCACGGAAGCAGGCATCCTTCCCGGCGTCCGCCTGGATAGCCGGCAGAACGCTGGGGATCACCATACCCGTTACGGCCGCCGAGAGCTCCGTTCCCGACATCACGCGGGGCAGGACATCCTTCGTGAGGATATCGATGGCGCCGAGGGAGGCCTCTTTCGAGCTCTGGTATTTCCTCTGCAAGCCCGAAAGCTCCGACCCCGTCATCGCGTAGTACATGATGGCCGCAAAGATCCCTGCGGCAACGGAGACAACGATCAACGCCGATATGAGGGCAACACCGCGGTTCATTCTGCACCTTTTCATGTCATGCCGGGCCATCATTCTGTCCTCACCCGATCCTTCTCTAGTAAAAACTCTTTGGTTTCACGATCAACGTGTACGTCTTCCACCGGTAATGGTTCCAGTCGGTACCGAAGGCGCTTAGATTCACGCTCGTGCCCATTGCCACGGAAGGCCCGACAGTTACCGGGTTGGCCCCGCCGTATGTGAATCCCCGGTCCATGATACCCTCATGACCGAGTATGTATATCTGCACTTCCTTGACCTGTTCCTTGACGGTGAGGGCATCGAGACCCGATATGTCGTTCACCGTCTGGTCGGGGACCCCATCCAGATTTGTGTCCAGCCTGAACACGACCTGCATGTTCGCAACGCATTCAACGAGGGGAAACTCTTCCGTTGCCCCTCCCGTGCCCGCCGGTCCATGCTTCACGATGGCCTTGTACAGCGTTCCCGTGCCCGGCGCGCAGTTTGCGTTCGCGACGGCAGGCTGCTTGACATAGTAATCCGACCTGTTGAAGGGCATCGTCGGAGAGATGCTGTCCTCAATGCCGAAGGCAAGATACCGCTCCCCCGTGCTTGATGAGGGCTGGAAGGCGGCGTCCAGGGTGGACGTTATGTACTGCACGGAATAGGCACCACTGGAGGAAACGATGAGCTTGGACCGTCCGCCCAGGGCCGAGCGCGGCTTTATGACGATCATATAATCCCGCCCGTTCACCATGTCGAGATTAACGTCATTCCAGATGTGCACCGTTGTGCTCGTAATGTTCGTCCACTTCCCGGCGGCAGTGTTCATGCCAACAGCGGGAGACCTGATAACGAGGTAGTCGGAGTTGGCTATGTAACTCGTGAAGGCCCCGACGTTATTGTTGTGCATGAGGGCTTTCGGGATGTTGGGCGCGCTGTTGAACTGCTGGGCGGGGTCGCCGGTCGCCTCCGTGTATGTCCCGGGAGCGCTGGCGAATTCATCGGCCAGTCCGAACCCCGCGTTGGAAACATCGCTTCTTAGCATCTCCAGTCCGAGTGAGGTCTCAAACTGGCTCGTGACGACCCCGGCCTGCTGGCGCTGTCCCCTGATAAGGTCCTGAAGGAGCTGGCTGTTCATCGCCATGATGATCCCCATGATCACTATGGCAATGAGTATCTCCA
>MVQQ01000073.1 GCA_002067555.1 Syntrophorhabdus sp. PtaB.Bin184 | reverse complement strand
GGCCGTTCCCGTGAAGGGGTTCTGAAAGACGCGGGAGATGAAGCGGGCGCGATGAAAATCCTGTTTCTTCGCCATATCCTCACCGCCTATGGTGATCGTGCCGCGGTCGGGGAGAAAGGTCCCGGCGATGGCGTTGAGAAGGGTGGACTTTCCGGAGCCGTTCGTTCCGATGATGGTAAGGAACTCTCCTTCTTCGACGTGGAGATCAACGCCCCGGAGTGCGTAAACCTCGTTGAGAGTACCGGCATTGAAGGTCTTGTGATAATCGGCGATCCTTATCATGGACTATTTCACCACCCGCGCGGCCCTTTTCACGAGGTCATCAGGTATCCTGATACCGTATTCCTTCGCCAGGGAGAGATTGAGTGTGAGCTGTTCCGGGACGTAGGAGACGATGGGGATGGCGGCGGGTTTCTCTCCCCTGATGACCCTGACGGCAAGCTCGGCTGCCTTGAGACCCACGTCGTAGTAATCCGCTCCGAGGCACATGAAAACCCCCGAATCGATGTCGGCCGGTGTGTTCGTGACGTACGGGATCTTCTTCTGTCTGAGTTTCATGGCGACGGAGGGGATGACGGCGGAAACGGTCGTGTCCCCCGAGGTGAAGAAGATGTCAGGTTCATCCGCGAGGATCGAGCCCAGTGCCTGGTCGATCTCCTGGGTCCCGGTGATCTGGACCTCCACCACCTTGAATCCGTATTTCCTTGCCGCTTCCCGCGTTATCATTGTGCATATCTCGGAATTCACCTCTGCGGGATTCCAGATCATCCCGATGACCTTCGCCTTCGGGAAGACCCTGCGCATGAGCCGCACCGTCGGTTCCACGGGCTGGGGTGTGGCAAGTCCCGTCAGGTTGGGCGGGTGGTCCGTGAAGCTCTTCGCCACCCCGGCCTTTATGGGGTCCGTGACGGCTGCGAAGACATGGGGTATCTTCCTGTTGTGGTTTGCCGTTACCTGGAGCGATACCGTCGACACCGTAACGATGTAATCGTAGTTTTTGCTCACCATTTCCTGCGCTATGGACTGTGCGGTGGGAAATTCGCCGTGCGCCATCTTGTGGTCCACGGTGATCCCTTCTTTCTCGAGGACACCGCTTTTCTTCAGTCCATCGAGGACGCCTTTGGCGCAGGTGTCGAGGATGACATTATCGGTGAATTGGAAGACGGCGAGCCGTTTTGTGCCACCCCCCGGCGATTCCTTGCCGGCAGGCCCTCCGTTTCTCTTATGTTTCCTGCCTTCCTCGTCGACGATGATGGTGGCCGCCTCCAGGATCTCTTTGGGTATGACGATCCCAACTTCCTTCGCAACCTTCAGGTTGATGCCCAGCACTGTTTCTCTGTATCGCTCAAAGGGTATGGTGGAAGGCTCCTCTCCCTTCAGGATACGATGGACCAGGTTCGCGGCCTGTCTTCCGCTCGTTTCATAGGTATACCCGAAGACCATCAGAGCGCCGCCCTCGGGATGGTCAACGTCATTGAAAATGATGGGGACCTTCTTTTGCCGTGCAGCCTTGACCACGGAATCGAAGGCCGAATAGACGATGTTGTCTGTGGGAAGGACGAAGGCATTTATGCCCTTGTGTACAAGGGACAATGCAACCTCATAGACTTCAGAAGAGCCTGCAATGTTACCGCCGACGAAAGTCACATGGGGATACTTCTGAAGTGCCTTCTTCAGGTTATTGACGTTGACCTCGGAGTTCGCCTGAGAAGGGTCCCAGATGGTTCCGATCCTGATGGGTCCCGGCAGTATCCTGGTGACGACCTCCATCGTCCTGTCCATAGGCACCGCGCCGTAGACCCCCGTAACATTCGGCAGATGGTCCGTGTCCGTCTTTCCCGCCCCGGCGACAAAAGGGTCTGCCACCGTGGCAAAGACCACAGGGAGGTCCTTGACCTTCTTCGCTGCGGCCTGCGTGCAGGCGGTGGAGATGGGGACGAATATGTCCACCTTGTTACGAAGGAGTTTGTCGATGATGGCGTTAATGGTGGCAAGGTCCCCGTTCGCGTTCTCCACGAAAAAGGTGGCGTTCTTTCCCTGTACGTATCCAAGACGCGCCATCTCTTTAAGGAAGGCATCGCGGGTGATGTTGAGGATGGGGTTGTCGCTGACCTGGAACACGCCGATCCTGACCTTTTTTTGCGGTATGATGGCGCTGAGGTTCCCGTATCTGATCCCTGCGAAGACCCCCAGAATGATGACAACCGCCACAGCAGCCGTGACGAGGTGTTTCTTCCTCACCCTTCCCGCTCCTCTGGCTATCTTTGCGGTCACGGCAAGAGTGATGAGAACGAAGATCGCCGTGAGAAGCTTGAGATCGATGGGGTCCATGCCCGCGTAGAGCGCAAAAGCGATCATGAACCTGAAGATCATGGAGCCGATGACGGCGCTGGCTATCCAGGCGTAGACGGAATGCCTCTTGAGGATGGATTCGCCGATGATGACGGAGGCAAGGCCGATGACGACGGTCCCGATGCCCATCCCGATGTCCGCGAACCCCTGGTACTGGGCGACCAGACTCCCGGAGATACCGACGATGCCGTTCGCTATGGCGACGCCGAAGATCTTGACACGGTCGACGTTAATCCCCGCGGCGCGCGCCATGACGGGGTTGTTGCCGCTCGCCCGCATGGAAAGACCGAAATCGGTCTTGAAGAAACAGGAG
>MVQQ01000072.1 GCA_002067555.1 Syntrophorhabdus sp. PtaB.Bin184 | reverse complement strand
GTTCTTCTCGTATTCCGGCCGCGCGAGCTTCTCAAAACCCGGAAGCTGGGTCATCGACGCAAACTGCCTGTCGTTCCCCACCGCGATATAGACATAACCGTCCTTCGTCTCGTAGACGGAAACAGGCGCGAAGAACTCATGCGTGTTGCCCCTTCGTGAGATCCTGTTGCCGAAGGACTTCGTAAGGCAGATGGGAACGGTGAGCCACGATGTCGTCGACATGAGCATGGAGACGTCGATACGGCTTCCCTCTCCCGTCATCGCGCGCTTCACGAGGGCCTTCATTACGAGCCCGTAAGCATGTTCGCTCGTCCCCATGTCCGGCAGGGGAATGCCGACCACCTGCGGGTCCTCGCCGGCATTGCCCGTCAGTTCCATGAGTCCTCCCCGTGCCTGAAGGATAGGATCGTATGCCGCTTCGTTGCTGTCGGGCCCGAAACCTGTCAAGCCTACCCACACAATGTCCGGTTTGATGGACTTCAAGGTCTCGTAAGCTATGCCGAGCTTTTCATAATTCCTTGGAAGCTGGTTCGTGGCGAAGATGTCAACCTTCAGATTGACAATCAGGTCTTTGAGAATGTCTTTCCCCTCGGGAGCACCCAGGTCGAGAGTGACACACTTCTTCCCCGCGTTGATGGTCATGAAGTAGGTGTTCATCCTTTCCTCGCCCAGTCTGTTCTCACCTATCATGCGGTTGGGATCCCCGTACACCGGGTGTTCGAGCCGTATCACTTTCATGCCGTCCATGGCCAGACGATAACTCAGGTAAGGAAGGACGGTTGCCTGCTCCAGCGACAGCATTGTCATTTCCCTGAATACATCCATTGAGCCCTCCTCGACGAAATTGGTTGATACTGGTAAAAACCACCGGCTGACAGGTTAATGAAATGTGAATCGTTTTTTCCTTGACATACAATCTATTGTATACAGTATACTCTTTGTGTCAATATAGTAAATGGGAAATTTGCTGTCAAGCTATATTTTTACGATTGTCATTTGCGGAAAACTGTATACAATGATGTAAAAGAGCAAACGGTGAACAGCCGGATGTTACCAGATATCAGGTCTCTTTACTGAAATATAGTAGTTTGGGTTGTGCCGATTCGCATAACGAAAGAACTGGTTTTGGGGTGTATTCGGGAAGAGTTTGTTCAAGGGTGTCAGAGGAAAGGGTTCCCCGGCGGTCAGCAGTTCGGATCCGTTGCGGGTATCGAAAGGGATTTCCTCACGCCCGCCATCCTGGTCACAGCCTGCCGCTCCCGCCTTTGTTTCAAGTGTTTTCGCTTGCAGTTGTTTTTGCTGACCCGTTCGCGGGTAAATAACACAATACGAGGGGGTTAATTATGAAGGGAAGGAAATTTCTATTTATTCTCGGTCTGTGTGTCTTGATGCTTGGCACATTCCTCGCGTATACGGGCAATGTCCACAGCCAGGCCAAAATAACGCTTACCTACGCCAATTTCCCGCCAGCAACGACGTTTCCTTGCGTGCAAATGGAAAGATGGGCCAAGGAGATCGACAAAAGAACGGGGGGACGGGTCAAGGTGCAGACATTCCCTGGCGGCACGCTTCTCCCCGCCAAGAACATCTTCGACGGTGTCGTCGCCGGCACTGCCGACATCGGCAACTTCGCCATGAGCTACCAGCCCGGACGTTTTCCTGTCTCGGAGGCCATAGACCTGCCGATAGGGTTCACAAGCGCAAAAGCCGCCAGCCTCGCCCTTTACGATATCATAATGAAGTATAATCCCAAAGAGTTCGAGAAGGTCAAAGTGCTCACCCTCTTCACCTGCCCGCCTGCCGACCTCATGACCAAGATCCCCGTGAAGACCTTGGCCGATCTGAAGGGAATGGAGCTCAGGGCCTCGGGGACCGGTGCCGCCGTCCTCAAACGCCTTGGCGCGACCCCGGTGGGTATGCCCCAGTCGGAGGCGCCGGAGGCCATACAGAAGGGCGTTGTTAAAGGTAACGTCTCCTCCATGGAGATCCTGAAGGATTTCAACTTCGCCGCGTACCTGCCTTACGCGACCGAGTCGAATCTCTTCGTCGTCAGCTTTGCCGTCGTCATGAACAAGGCCAAGTGGGATTCGTTGCCTGCGGACATCAAGAAGATCTTCGATGAGATGTCGCGCGAGCAGGCCCTTTGGACAGGGACCTACGTGGACGATCACGTGAAGGAGTCCCTCAAGTGGTCAAAGGAGAAATACAACCATCAGCTCTTCAAGTTCTCGGCGAAAGACCAGGCCGAGATACAGAAACTGGTCAAACCCATCATTGACGAATACGTTTCCAGGGTGACCGCTGCGGGCTTGCCCGGCCAGCAGATCCTCAAAGACGTATACCAGTTCAAAGCTAAGTACGAAAAAGAATACAAGAAATAGGACGAACACAGGGAAGTCTGCCCAAGAGGTGCCCGGGTTGCCGGGCACCTCTTGGGAACAGTCGTACGATATCTGCCTGATGAACCACTTACCGGAGGCTGTTCATGAATTACCTCGTCAAGTTCAATGGTTATCTCAACAGGGTGCTTCTCTTCTTCAGTGGTGTTGCCGTGCTCGCCCTCACCGGGATCGCCGCCGCCAATATGTTCCTGAGAATTGTCTACTCTCCCATTCCGGGGTCCTACGAACTCGTCGGTTTCTTCGGAGCGACGGCGACGGGATTTGCTCTGGGCTACACCCAGATCAGAAAGGACCACATAATCGTGACGATGTTCACCGACAGGTTTCCGAAGAAGATCGGCAGGCTTCTGGACGGACTGAATTATTCCGTCAACACCGTGTTCTTCACGATCATCGGCTGGGAGACTCTGAAATGGGGCATGAAGATAGCGAGGACCGGTGAACTGTCAGAGACACTGAAGATTGTATACCATCCCTTTGTGTACTGTCTGGCAATAGGGTTTGCGGCCCTTGCCTTTTCGCTCTTCGTTGATCTCATCCGGCTCTTCACGAGGGAGGTGTCGGCATGATATCACCTCTCACGGGACTGATCGGAACACTCCTGATGCTCTTCGTCATGCTCTTCCTGCGCATCCCCGTCGGATTCACCATGGCACTCATGGGTTTTCTGGGAATGGCCTATGTGGTAAACTGGAACGCCGCTCTGGGCCTTATCGGCACGGACCTGTGGAACACCTTCTCTTCCTATGGCCTCACAGTAATCCCCATGTTCATCTTCATGGGCCAGATCTGCTTTTATTCCGAGGTCAATCAACGGCTCTACAACGCCGCATACAAGTGGTTCGGCAGGATCAGGGGAGGTCTCGGGATCACGACCGTCATGGCCTGCGCGGGTTTTGCCGCCATATGCGGTTCCAACACAGCAACAGCTGCAACGATGACCTCCGTCGCCCTGCCTGAAATGAAGAAATACAAGTACGATCCCATATTGTCCTCGGGCTCCATAGCGGCCGGATCCACCCTTGGAGTCGTGATACCGCCCAGCGTGGTGCTTGTGGTATATGGGATCTACACCGGAGAGTCGATCGGCAAACTCTTCTTCGGCAGCTTTGTTCCGGGTCTCATCCTCGCGGCCATCATGGCGGCCATAGTGTACCTGATGTGCATCGTACATCCGTCCTGGGGACCAAAAGGCCCGAAATTCACTCTCATGGAAAGGATCAAGGCACTTCCTGATGCCATAGACATGGTCCTCATGTTCGGAATTATCATGTACAGTCTGTATGCGGGGTACTTCACACCCTCTGAAGCGGGCGCCGCCGGATCCGTCGTCGCCATAATCATCGCCCTCGTCCGAAGAAAGCTTACCTGGAAAGGGTTCATAAATGCGATCGTAGATACCGTCCGCATATCCTGCATGATCTTCCTGCTCGTCGCCGGTGCCGTGATATTCGGACGTTTCCTCGCTGTGACCAGGCTCCCTTATGAAGCGGCTGAATGGGTTTCAAACCTCCCTGTTGCGAGCTGGATGATCCTCTGGGCCATGCTGGTGATATACGTCATAGGTGGATGCGTCATGGACGCCCTTGCCTTTCTTCTCATCACCGTGCCCATCTTCTATCCCGTGGCACAACGGCTGGGCTATGATCCCATATGGTTCGGCGTCATCATAACCGTTGTCACGACGATGGGAGCGGTCACCCCACCCGTCGGCATAAGCGCCTATGTCGTTTCCGGCATGGCAAAGGACATCCAGTTGTCGACGGTGTTCAGGGGCGTGATCTGGTTCCTGCCGTCCTTCATCATCGCCATGATACTCCTCCAGATCTTTCCCGAGCTCGTAACATACTTTGCCGGGTGGATACGGTTCTGACGCTCCGGCGTTCGGATACATGAAGAAAAAAAGGCGGACAGTTCACGGCTGTCCGCCTTTTCCAATGTCATTCGGGATGCTGCATGCAACTAATCCTGTACACCCGCCAACCGCTTCGCTGCCTTCTTCTTGTCGTTTATGTTCGTTTCCCGGAAGATCGTGACCCTGTGAGCCTCAGGAGACCCGCCGCCGTGGATGTCGGAGATCGTGTCGGCGCTTTCGAGGGCCAGCTTTTCCGCCAACCGGTACATCTTCACCCTCTTCTCGACGGGAACGCTGTCAACACCCTTGAGGTATTTTTTCAGAAAACCACCGATCTCGGGATTGGCGATATCCCTGTCGGAGGGCAGGTCCGCCACGAACCCGCCGCAGCAATCTATCATGAGCCTTGTCGCTTCGGCCATTTCCTTGCCTTCATGTATCTTGGAGGCATTCGCAAGCACCGTATCGATGAAATAGGCACCCGAGGGTTGTTTCAAACCTTCGTAGGAAGAAGCAAGACAGCAGCCATAGAGGGTCTCGGCCCTGTGGATCATGTCGATCACCTTCTGCTTGAGGTGAGTCACCTTGGACGTGCCGTTGTAGTCCATGAGAGTCAGGGCACAGCCTACCATGCAGTCGATCTTGCCGGCCTTGCAGCCGCCATGGCTCTGACGGTGGAAGGATGAGAACTTCACAACCATATCAAGTGCAAACTCCGTTTCCCCGCACAGGAAAACCCTGTCCCAGGGAACAAACACGTCGTCGAATATCAGGGTCGGGCAGTACTTGGAATAATAGGCGTTGCCCATGTCGCACCCGTCCAGCTCACGCATATCAAGGCTCGAGCGGCCAACAACGTGGATGAGCCCTTTCACATCAGCCGGAACGGCGAAGGCAAGGGCGTAATCCTGGTCATCCTTCGTCATGGCACGGCTCGGCAGAACGATGATCTCGTGGGAGGAGAGAGAACCTGTCTGATGGGCCTTTGCGCCGCGGACAACTATGCCGTCGGCTTTCTTCTCCACCACGTGAACGAACATGTCCTTGTCCGCCTGCTGATAGGGCAGAAGGGACCGGTCACCCTTGACATCAGTGACGCCCGCGTTGGCGGTGAGATCGTTCTTCTGCATGTATTTCAAGAACTCCATGAACCTGGGATAGTATTCCGTGCCATACTTCTTGTCAACATCGTAGGTCACGATGGCAAGGGTCGACAGACAGTCGAGACCCGTGCACCGCTGGTGACAGGTCCCCACGTGATTCGCTATCTTGCGGTTCACCTTCACGCGGGCGACAAGGTCTTCGGTGTTTCCCGGGGGAAGTGTAAAGCGACTCACCGGTTCATTGATGAGCGGACTCGTCGTGATCATGAGATCGGGGTCAAGCTCCGCCATCTCATACGTTGCACCCGTGGCCTCGATGCCGGCGCGAAGACGGGGGTTATCCACGATGTTCGTAAGCTTCTCGCCGAACATGTAGGCGGTCGGTTTGAGAGACCTCAATGATTCAATGTATTCGTTTTTCGTCTTGATGCCCATGATGATTGCCTCCTCTGATTGAAATTCGATACCCGGTGTGTTCCTAGAATTCGGAACGTTCCTGTTCGGCGAGCATCTTGCGGACGCTC
>MVQQ01000071.1 GCA_002067555.1 Syntrophorhabdus sp. PtaB.Bin184 | reverse complement strand
CCCGGAGCCTGTAGCAGTCCACCATGGCGCGCCTGACAGCCTGGTGATGTTGTTCGCGAGGGCGCCGGGGTTCCGGGCGAGGAGGATGAGCTTTTCCTTGATGATCTTTTGGAACGGGAGGGCGATCCTCTCGAGGTCCCGGGAAGCCCTCTCCACGAATTTGAGAGAATAGACGGAGCTAGATCCCAAGCTTTTTCCAGACCTCTTCGGCGTCTATTATTCTATCCCGTCCCTCTTCGATGTCCTTCACGCGTTTCCGGGCTATTTCCAGGTCCAGGAGATCAAAATACGCGGTGAGGGCTTTTTCGATGATGGTACTTTTCTTCTCTCCCAGTTCGCCTGCTATGGATTCCAGTTCCCGGGAAATATCCTGGTCAAGGGTTATGTTGTGTCTGGTCTGCATGTGTCACCTCTCGTACACACATTATACACATAGTTTGTGTAGTGTCAATGGAACATGTCTGCCCGAAAGATGTCGGGTTGGCGGCCGAACCGCCGACACTTCACGCAAGCAGGCCGCGCTGTTCTATGTAATCCATGCTCAGCCATTTCCTTGCGGGATATGTGTCCAGCGAAATCCCTACAGTACTATTCTCCAGCATGTAAGACAGGTACAATTGATGCCGTGGATCGGAGAGGATGTCGGGCGTGAAGGCCGCCATGTTCGTGCCGGCGGTGTCACGGGCGGACTGAACGAGCAGTCCCCTTTGCCCCGCCCTGTGCAGGTAATCTCCCAGGCGATGTGTGAAATCGTAATCGTCCGAGACGAGGGCGGGGAATTCCTTCTCCTTTCCCCTGAGGTCGACGAGAATACCCGAGGCGGAGATCTTGAAGACCCTGCGCTCCGTTATTGCGGATTCAGTCTCCATGCCCGCATCCGCCAGGAACCGCACCCAGTGGAATATGGTCTCATGGATCGTTGTCGCGATGGCGAGGCTTCCGTACCAGACGCCGAACCTTGTGCCGTCGCTGAAGCGGCTTCCCATCCCCGAGCAGACGGTGGCAGGCGCCAGGGAGACGCCATACGTGAAGGGTCTCCCGATGACGGAGGCGTACTGGTCATCACCCTGGCGCTGCCGGGTAACGAGCGCCTCACCGCAGGCCCTTGCGGCGGGGTCGTCACTGAGGTCATCGAGGAGGTCCTCGGAGGAGATGATCGTCGCGATGTTGCGGAAGACCGGTTCATTGAAGTCGACCGCGGTGGTGATGAGCCTGGTGAACACGTTCTAGATTCCGCGCTGCATGTCGAGGTAGCGCCTCACGGTGAGGAGTCCGAGGAAGCCTTCGTCACGGATGATCCCGACGGGGCTCCTGCCGTTGAACGCCTTGTTCGGTGCCGTCGGCCAGCGGTAGACCAGTTCCCTGTTCTTCGGGAAGAGGATCCTCAGGGACCGGTGGATGGAAAGGAGGTTGCCGACCCGGTCGAGGAGGTCCCTGTTGTCTGCCAGGGGGTCGCCCTTCCTGTACCGGGCAAGGGTCGTCCGGGACCCTTCGGAGAGCCCGAGAAGGGCGGCCTGGTCCTGGAGGGAGATGTCCCAGTGGGCGAAGAGGCGCATGACCATACCTGAGAGGGCTCCCCTGCCTTCCCGGCTTCTCGGATCGTTCTGGATGGCTTTTTCGGCTACCGGCATGGGTACCTCCTGAGTGTGTACTATATAATACTGGTATTGTACCACATGGTACATTGTTGTCAAGGGGAAGTTTCACAACACCTGCTGGCTACCCCCAGAATCCTCTTGCCATCTCGAACCCGCATCGTATATACTATATAGGATATACGATGCAACACGGAGGATGCCATGCAAAAAGTTCTTCTTTCATTGCCAGACCATCTGGCCGACAGAATGAAGGCTGTTATACCGCCCGGTCAGCGCAGCAAGGTGCTGGCGGATCTTCTCGAGACCGAAGTAAAGCGCCGGGAAGAGGGACTCTACCAGTGCGCCCTCGGTGTTGAGAAGGACCAGGCCCTCAGCAAGGAGATGAAAGACTGGGACGTGACCGCGGGAGACGGTATAGACGATGAAACGTGGTGACATATACTGGGTTAATCTGGATCCGTCGACCGGTTCCGAGATCAGGAAGAGGCGCCCCTGCGTGATCATCGGCGCAACACCCGTCAATGAGGCAAGGCGCACCGTTGTCGTTGTTCCCCTCTCTTCCGTCGGCAAGCCAAGACCTCCTTTGGCCGTCCCGGTTACATGCCTCGGCAGAAAGGTCGTTGCGGTGTGTGACCAGATCAGGGCGGTGGACAAGAGTCGTCTTATGGAAAAGGCAGAGGAGATTTCCAGGGAGGATCTTGTGGAAATAGAGAAGGGTCTGCGCCAGGTGCTGGTGCTTTGATCCTACCTTTCCCGTTCCTCTTGCAGTTGGCCCTGCAGTAGACATCACAGACGAGGACAGGGAAAGTTGCTCCTCCGCCCTCGTCTGTCTGGACTTCGACTGCCTGACGTGGAAGATGATTTCCTGCTCTATGATTTATTGACTAATTTGCTTTTTCCTCCATAATGAGGCCCTTTTTTAATGCCTGTCTTAATTCCACAAGTGACAACCCCTTCGGGATAGACCTGTATAGTTATCCTTCCGATGGTGGCAGTCTTGATCGGTACCTCTTTAGTAACTTTCATGAGTCACCCCCTTCTTTATCGAATATAATAGGCAATAAAATGCCCGCGATGATGAGCGTTACGCCAACTATTATCTGTGCCAACGAGTCTTTCACCCTCCTCCTATCGCATCGTTTCTCTTCATCATCTCCCATAACGTGCCCTTTCTCTTCGTTGTCTTCATACATAAATGCCTCCAAGATTGAATTGTGAGTTAAAACTTCTCTGTTCGTCTCGTCGGCAATGGAAATGAAGGCAAAAAAAATCCCCAAACATCCAATGGTGCCGAACGATGACGTGATAACCTGGGTTCGCACCACTTAGAAGCTTGGGTTACTGAGCAAAGTTTAGTAAAGGTTTCGGAATGTGTCAATACATTATTAGCACCCTATCGCCGTAGCGAGCCCGATCGAAAAGCGCCTTGAGGACCTGGCGAAAGTCTCATTGCAAGCATGTTCTTGTCTCCTGTTGTACGAGCATAGCAATAATATTCCGTAGCATCAA
>MVQQ01000070.1 GCA_002067555.1 Syntrophorhabdus sp. PtaB.Bin184 | reverse complement strand
CATCATGGCCATCATCGCCGCCCTCCTCACGTCCCTCACCATCGCCAGGGAATGGGAGCGCGGGACGATGGAACAGCTCATCTCCACACCCGTGAAACCGGCGGAACTCGTCGTCGGGAAGCTGGCCCCCTACTTCGCCATCGGCATCATCGACACCGTCATGTCCATCGTGATCGTCGTGGCGCTCTTCGGGGTGCCCCTCAAGGGGAGTGTCCTTCTCCTCCTGTTCATCTCGTCCCTCTTCCTCTTCGGGGGGCTCAGCCTGGGTATCCTCCTGTCGATCGTGACGAGATCGCAGCTGGCGGCAAGCCAGGTCGCCGTCATCACGTCCTATCTGCCGGCGCTCCTGCTGTCGGGTTTCATGTTCTCCATTGTGAACATGCCCGTGCCCCTGCAGGCCATCACCTATCTCATACCCGCCCGGTACTTCGTCTCCGCCATCAAGGGGATATTCCTCAAGGCAAACACCGCCGGGATGCTTCTCGCCGAGATGGGGCTCCTTGCGCTTTTCGGCGCTATCGTCTTCACCCTGGCGCTGAAAAGGTTCAAGAAAAAGGTGGCCTGACATGAGAGACACGCTCCGGCGCATCAAGCACATGGTCGTCAAGGAATTCATCCAGATATTCCGTGACAGGAAGATGAAACCCATCATCTTCCTGACCCCCGTCCTGCAGCTCATCGTCTTCGGGTATGCCGTGACCATGGATGTCACCAATATCCCCATGGCCGTCCATGACCTCGACAAGACGTCGGTCACCCGTGAGATCGCCCGCCGCTTCGAGGCGTCGGGATACTTCAGGATCGTCCGCTTCGCCGCGTCCGACGAAGAGGTCAGGGACCTCCTCGACCGGGGCAAGGCGACGGTGGTCCTCAATTTCGACCGGGGTTTCACGTCGGACCTCGAGGCACGCCGCGCGGCCTCCGTCCAGATACTCATCGACGGCTCGGACTCGAACACCGCCCTTGTCGCGGCGGGATATGCCGACGCCATCGTCTCCCGGTACGGCCGGGACGTCGCCATGCGGATGGTCACAGGGACGCCCGGCTCCCTTGACGTGCGCCCCCGTGCCTGGTACAACGCGGACTTGAGGAGCAGGAACTACAACGTGCCCGGGGTCATCGCCATCATGGTCCTCCTCGTGTGCCTCCTGCTCACATCCATGGCCATCGTCCGGGAACGGGAGATCGGCACCATGGAACAGCTCATGGTCACGCCCATCCGCCCCTCCGAGCTCATTCTCGGAAAAACCATCCCCTTCGCCGTCATCGGGTTCTTCGACATGTTCCTTGTCACCGTCGTCGGCGTCGCCTGGTTCGACGTGCCCATACGGGGCTCCATTCCCCTTCTCGTTCTTGCGACCGCCGTGTACCTCCTCTCCGTCCTCGGATTCGGCCTCTTCATCTCCACCATTTCCCGGACCCAGCAGCAGGCAATGATGGCGACCTTCCTTTTCTTCGCCCCGGCGATCCTCCTGTCGGGCCTCATGTTCCCCATAGAGAACATGCCGCTCGCCGTCCAGCTCATCACCTACCTCAATCCCCTGCGGTACTTCCTCGTCATCATCCGGGACATATTCCTCAAGGGCAGCGGCATGGCCGTCCTGTGGCCCCAGTTCGCGGCCCTCTTCATCCTGGGCGCATCCGTCGTCGCCACAAGCTCGCTGAGGTTCAGGAAGCGGTTGGGGTAGAGAACGGCTTGAGCCGCTTGAACCGTTTGAGGGTCGTGGACGGTTTCAGGGTAATGAGAAGAGGGTGACGCCCGGACCCTTCTTTATTTCGTTTCGAGGTATTGAGCGGGTGTGAGGATGGGGATGTTTTCGAAGGCCGCGAGGGCCAGGAGGTGTTCGTCGCCGGAAATGATCGCCTGTGCCCTGTATTCCAGGGCACATTCAAGGACCATATTGTCATCGGGGTCCCTTTCGATCACCGATACGCTTCTGCGGGGAAAGACCATGTCGCTGAGACCCGTTACCTCATTCATCACGGTCTCGACAAGCTGTTCCGCAAGACCGAACTTCTTTCGCGACAGAACACCCTGAAGCTCGTAAAGCATGGCCGGCGACATTCCCAACCCGATCTCTCCCCGTATCGCTTGGAGAAGAACCTCCCGGGGATTGCCACCGAAGAGAAGCGCCGATACCATGACGTTGGTGTCGACGACGATCCGGCGCATCACTTCGTCTTATTCCTGCGGTAAAGGGCGATCTCTCTGTCGATGTCACCTTCGGTCATGCCCGCATCCTTCGCCGCTCCTCCGGCGAGGCCGAAAATAACATCCCAGCGTTTCTTCCTGTCGATATATATCCGGGCCGCCTCCCGTAATAACTCGGACCTTGACCTGCATTCCTTTCTGGCGGTCTCGTCTATCTGGTCCAGGAGTTCTTTTGAAAAGGATATGTTAACGGTGCTCGTTTTCATCATTCCATTCCCTCCTCGATGCCAGTACAAGTATACATACAAGGATTGTATATTGTCAAGGCAAGTCGAACAGGGTGCGGACGGACAGTGATAGTTTCCTGAATCTTGTGACCATAACAGTCAAACCACCTTTTGGTGTTGACAATCGGAGGCACGCGATAACAGAATGATAGGCAGAACGATAGAGGGGATAATATGAGATATCGTCGGGAGAGTCGGTCTTCCGCGTTTGCCGTGCTCGCATTGTTCGTCCTTCTTTTTGCCGGTTGTTCGGGTCCCGGCAAGGGAGGGCCCGGTGGGGTACACGGGCCGGGTGGACCCGGCGGGCCGGGAAGGGGTTTTCTTTCCACCGTGTATGACACAAAGCCGTTCAACCCGGAAGTGGACAGGCTTCCCCCCATGTACACAGGGCACAACTCGGAGCTTCTTTACAACAGCATCGAGATGAGAAAGCAACAGGCGCTTCGGGAAACAGGGGAGACAGAGGAGCAGCACAAGGTCAGAATGGCCCGGGAAATATCCCTTCCCCTCATGGATTCCCTGGATTTCGACAGCGTCTATGCCGTGAGGATCACCCCCGCAGAGGTCCGCCGTGACGGGAAGGACGGACTCGTCCACGTGAGCTGCAACGTCTCCCCCGCATTCGAGGCAGGCCGGGAGGACCCCGCGAAAAAGGCCTTCGTCGTCAGGCACCTGCCCCAGCTCGACAACAGGTACAGCATAACCAGGCAGGACGGAACACGGGTGACCATCGAGGAGATCAAGTTCAGCGAATACGCCGTGGTGGCCGTCAACGCGGGGGGGCTTCCGATACAAAGGACCCCCGGGGTACACCCGCCGGTGGACGGCAAGGGGTCCCGTCAGGCCGACAGGGAACGGGGAGGAGAAATGATCGAAGCGGCGATGAGGCTCACCGCCGAGGAAGCGCGGGGCATCGAGGGCGGCATCATGGCGCTCCTCGTCGGCAGGCTCGCGGCGCCGTACACGTCACACGAGGAGATCAGCCGAAAACCCACGGCGGAAAGACCCGGCACCTATCTCGGGAGATATCATTACCTGTACATGGACATCATCGCCATCTGGTTCTACGATGTAACGAACGGCAAGGTCCTTAACAGGATGCGGCTCTCATAGGCCCCTTCAGGCACCCTCTTTCGGGGAATGCATCCTTTCCACGGCATCGGCCATGCGCGTCAGGGCCTCCGTCAGGGTCCGTCTCGGGCAGGCGAAGTTGAGCCTCACAAATCCCTCTCCACCCTTCCCGTATTCCCGGCCATCGTTGAGGGCCACTCTCCCTTTCTCGAGAAAGAAACGATAAGGGTCTCCCCCTATCCCCGACCCCCTGCAATCGATCCAGGCGAGGTAGGTGGCCTCCATGCGGCTCATCGTGAGGGAAGGCAGCCTCTCGCCCAGGTAACGGGCGAGGAGGTCTCTGTTGCCCTCGAGGTAGGCAAGGCACTGGTCAAGCCACTCGGCTCCGTCCCTGTAAGCCGCGAGGGCCGCGGCGACACCCAGCACGTTCACGTGGGGGATAAGGCCTTCGCTGCCCTTAAGCCAGGCCTTGCGTAATGCCGGGTCCCTGATCACAGCGAAGGAGCACTTCAGGCCCGCCAGGTTGAATGTCTTGCTCGGCGACATGAAGGTGATGGTGCGATCCGCCACCTCGCTGCCGAGGCTGGCGATGGGTATGTGCCGGTTGCCGGGGAACAGAAGATCGCAGTGGATCTCGTCGGAGCAGATAAGGATACCCCGGTCAAGGCAGATGCGGGCAAGCCTTTCCAGTTCATCCTTCCTGAAGACGCGGCCGACGGGGTTGTGGGGATTGCACAGGACAAAGATCCTCGTCCTGTCGGTGATCGCTTCCTCGAAGGCGTCGAAGTCGATCTCATACGTTTCCCCCGTCTTCACCAGCGGAGGATCGATGACGGCGCGTCCCCGGTTCACCGGGTCGGCGATGAAGTGCGAATAGACCGGTGTCTGGACGAGAACGGCCTCTCCGGGCTCCGCGAAGAGGGTGAACGCCAGGTTAAGACCCGTGACCACCCCGGGCACGAGGATGATCTCCTCCCCTGGCACGTCCCACCCGTAGAGCCTTTTCAGCCTCTCCCGGACGATCTCCGCGAACTCCTCCGTCGCCCCTCCGTATCCAAAGACCCGGTGGTCCACCCGTTCGTGCAGGGCCTTGACGACCGGCTCGGGGGAGACGAAGTCCATGTCCGCCACCCACAGGGGAAGGACCTCGCCGCCATATCTTCGCCACTTGATACTGTCCGTGCCCTTCCGCTCTACAACCCTATCGAAGTCATATCTCATCTTCCGTCTCCGTCATCAACAGGCCTCTTCACGATGGACCCGCGTTCCCCTCAGCGCAGGGCACCGCCCGGGAGACTCGTTGCCTCACTCTACCATTTTGCAGTTCCTTTTAAAAGGCAACGACCTCCGCCAGCGTGACGAGAACCTCCTTTCTTGACATTGCACCAAATATGTGTATAATTATGTGTATTCAGAGGTGACCATGCAAACACGACACAACATAACACTGACCGAAGATATTGCGCGGGAGCTCGATTCCGTAGCGGGAGAACTGGGGGAAAAGAAGAGCTCCGTCATAGAGAAGGCCCTTATGGTGTACTTTGACCTTCTCGACCTCAAGATCGCGCAAAAGAGAATGAAGGATCTCAAGGAAGGGCGGGACAGGATCGTCGATGCCAGAGACGTCTGGAAAGAGATCGGTATCTGAGGCGTGTATACCCTTCGGTTCCTGGGCAAAGCCGTGGAGGACCTCAAGAGGATCGATTTCCCCTTCCAAAGGATCATAAAGGAAAAACTCCTCATTCTGGCTGAGAACCCCGACATCCTCAAGAACAACATCACCAGGCTTTCCGGCGCGGACGAAGAATACTACAGGCTGCGTGTCGGAAACTACCGGATCATCTTCGAGAAGAAGGAGAGAGAACTCCTGATCCTCGTTGTTCGCATCGGCCACAGGCGGGAGGTGTATCGATGACCCCCTGGCCGTGTACGAGGCCCTACCTTCTAAACCATCTCGGATCGCTGAACCATTTCGTTGTCCGCTGTATGCGGTTGGTGTAGTTCGTTACGAACTCCCGGATCAGCTTGCGGGTGATCCTCTGGAGGTCGTTGTTCTTGAGAAGGTGCCCGATGTCCTCGGGGTCCTTG